>NZ_JBUOIV010000031.1:0-59702 GCF_055467485.1 Desulfosarcina sp.
CGCCTGATTGAATGAACACAAGACAAATGCGTCTTCCGGCAATCCAAACATTTCTCTGGTATAAATTTGATTCGAAACAATCTGTTGGTAGTCGTTAACCTGATAACAATTCGGTAGATAGACAAGTTCTTCACTGTAATATCGGGTATCTTGTTTGGGAACAACAATCTGATCAGCAATGAGGTAATCAAAAAAATCGGCCCCTGATGTTCCGGCCATTCCCATATAGCGGACTTGAACAGGGGCAGGTCGTAAAGAGGCAATTTCAATTCGTCCACCGCGTGTATGGCCCATTAAATCGATCAAAATGTCTACTTTATCATTATAAATAGATTGAGCCGCTTCTAAGTGATGACAGCTGCGAATGTCGACAAACTTATCACTGCCCCTTTCAATTCGCTTCCTGTAGTCGCTGCAATCGTCCTCACCACTAGAATAGGCGTATATGTTAAAACGACTGCGGTCATGACGTTCGAATAGGCCGGCTATCAGATGTCCCAAGGCATGGTTGCGGAAATTAGAGGACAGGTAACCTATTGTTATTTTTTCACCACTCACTTTTCTATCGTCGAAAATAAAATTGCTTCTTGTTCCAGACATGCGTCGGTTGATGTCCTTGCTCCAGGATCTGGCCACCGCCAAATTTAAAGATGGATCATCATGGCGTGCCAAATTTATAAAAGGATTTTCGATAGGCCGACGGCCTTGTTCAATCGCCTTGATAGTATGTACATCGAGTTTTTCATTGAGTGCATTTAAATGACGCCAGTCGCATGTCCGCATAAGAGCATCGAATAAATTAAAAAGAAAGAGTTCCGACTGCGGCTTAATTTCAAGCGCCTTATGGAAGAATTTGACGGCTTCATCCGGCTTACCCATATCCGTAATGGCAGCACCTATGTTATTGAAAACTTCAGCATAATATGGATCGATCTCGATGGCTTTGCAGTAATGATCGATGGCCTCTACATACCGATCCTGGGATAGCAAAATACTTCCCATATTGTTATACGCCTTGGCAAAATTTGGATTTAGCTTGATAGCTTCCTCGTAACAATTAATTGACTCATGCGCCCGCCCGATTTCAGCCAGGACAATGCCCATATCACTTAGGGCTTCTGCAGAGTCTGGTCTGATCTCCAACGCCTTCTGATAATATCCAATCGCCTCAAGAGGTTTCCCTATTCTTTTTGCTGTGCTGCCCATATTGTGGAAAGCATCGAAACAGCACGGATTTATTTCTATCGCTTTTTGATAGGCGCTCATTGCGTCTTCATTCTGGCCGCCTTGGGATAACACGTTGCCCAAATTGTTGTATAGAATTTCACTTTCGGGTAAATTTTGAATTGCCATGCGGATCAGCGAGATGGACCTTGCATAATCTCCCTGTTTTGCCAGGAGGAGACCTAAAAGATGGAGAGCATCCGGATGCCGGGGATCTTTGTTCAAAATCGCCTGGTAGACGTCTGAAGCCTGCTGTATGTCTCCATTTTGTTGAAGCACGAGTGCTCGATTGAGTTCACTGCGGCTGTCATAAGTTGGCCGCCAGCGTTTTGTCGGCCACATTTTAGCATTGTTAGGTTTGTCTTTTCGATACGTTCTTCTTTTCTTTGTCGTCATTTCATTATCCATGAGTTGAATTCATCCCGTGATATCCATATAGCCATGCGATTTCAACAAGGTGTTTCAGCATACCCCTTTGAGTCCAAAAAGTGATTCCATTTCATTCGCAGACTTCAATCTGAGCGGGTGCTAGACCGGCACCGTAAGCTTGCCACATGATAGTATAAGCGTTTTCAAGGTTTCTTGTCGAACACGCCGCATTAAACAGGGGTTTGACCCGGTATTTTATCTGCAGATTTTTCCGAACCGAAAAGAGAAAGTCAGCATCCTGAGTTATTCGCACGGCCAAATCCTGATATGAAATCTGGTTTGGGGTGATCAATTCTGACATACCAATGGTTTTTAAAATACTGGCGAGCATGCAGGAAAAAAAGTGGTGTCCCATCACAGTTACCACCGGAACGTCGGCCCACTACTCATCACTGGTCATAGCAGCGCCATTTGCAATTCGAGTATCCGACATCGGGTTATTTCTTAAATTCCGTATCAAAGGGTGACCATTCTTGCTTTCTCACCTTCTTCAAATGCCTTCCACACAGCGTTATAGGCCTTTTCCAGGTGACCGACGGTCGCCACGGTGTTGAACAGGTGGCCGCTAACTTTTTGCATGGCTACTTTCTGCTTGAATGACGACATCAGTTGCCCCTCGCGCCTGAGTCGCACGGCCAATGCTTCGTATTCATCCAGGTTGCCGACAATCAACCCTTCGAGCCCGATTGCGTTGAGCAGGCTGGATGACATCCGGGAGGCAAAATGATTGCCCTGCATGGTGACCACCGGGATCCCCGCCCACAAGGCGTCGCTGGTGGTTGCCGCACCGCCGACCAACCGGGTATCCAATGCCAGGTCAGCCAGTCCTAGACGAGCCAGGTGATTTTCCTTGGGCAGCCGGTGGGAAAAGACAAGCCGTTCAGGATCAATGCCGTGGCCTTTGGCCTGGTTGATGAGATGCTGCTCAGCCGTTTGGCCACCCGGGGTCAGCCAGAGTACACTCGGGTCGGTTTGGCGCAGAATGCGCATCCATACCGAGAACATCGGTCGATCCAACTTATAGTGGGATGCAAACGAACAATAGACAAAGGTGTCGGCCGGCAGATTGAAATCCATCTTCGAATACCCGGCATCGGCGATGGGCTGTCGGTCGTGATTGATCTGGTAGCAATGCGGTAGATAAACCAGCTTTTCGCTGTAATAGCGGGTCTGCTCCTCGGGAACGACAACCCGGTCGGCGATTAAATAATCGAAAAAGTCCGCCCCGCTGGTGCCGGCCATCCCCAGGTACCTGACTTGCACGGGGGCCGGCCGTCTCGCGCAAATGCCCAGTCGATGCCCCTGCATGTATCCAACAAGGTCGACGAGGATGTTGATGTTGTCCGAACGGATCCGCTCGGCGGCCTGGCCATCATTCATTTCCCTCAAATCCACAAAGTGATCGCAATCCGTCGCAATCCGTTTTCGGTAGTCGCTGGCATCGTCCTTCCCGTATGAATAGGCGTAAACCTCAAACCGCTTCCGATCATGCAGCCCGAAGAGCCGGATCAGCAGGTGAGCGGTTGGATGATTGCGAAAGTTATTCGACAGGTAACCGATCTTCAAGCGGCCCGCTTTCAATCTGGCCGGAAGGCTTGCCTCATCCTCCGATCTCTCGGGTGACGCCATCACGCCAATTCGGGCAGACAGATTGCGGCTCCATGCCTGAGCCACCGCCAGGTTGGCGGCCGGATCGGCATGGCGGGTGATATTCAAAAATGGGTTTTCAGCCGGCCGCCGTCCTTCGGACAACGCCTTGCGGGTCAATTGATCCAGTTTTCGATCGATTTCTTCGAGTCCATCCCAAACACATGCCTGGCGCATCTGGTGGGCCAGGCTCGCATAGGCCGGTTCATAGCCGGGTTCTATCGTGATAGCTTTTTTACAGTTCGCCATCGCCGCTTCGTAGTCCCCACTATTCTGCGAAACGATGCTGATGTTGTGAAGTGCTTCAGGATAATCCGGGTTGATATCAATTGCCGCCTGATAGCATTTCAGCGCCTGCTCATCCTGGTTGATGCTCAACAGGACATTGCCCAAATTGTTGTGGGCTTCGGCCATCGCCGGGGAAATCGTCAGCAGGACGATATAGTTTTCGATGGCTGCCTCAATCCTGCCGACATCTTTTAACAGGTTCGCCAGATTGAAACGGGCATCGATGAAACCGGCTTTGATTTGAATCGCTTTTTGCATCGCCTGGATCGCTTCTTCCATCATGCCCATGGATCGATAGACATTGCCCAGGCTATAATGGATTTGGGCCAGTTCAGGATCGATTTGAAGTGCCGTTTGCAGGCAGGAAAGCGCTTTTTGATGGTCGCCCGTGGCATGGTAGGCCGCTGCCATGTTGTGATAACCGCCGGAATGATGCGGCTGAATGCCAACCACCTGTCGGTATGCTTCAATGGCCTCGTCAAGCCGACCAAGATGCTGACAGCTATTCCCTAAACCAAACCAGGCGTCGATGTTTCGAGGATCGATATCCACCAACTTTTTATAAGCATCCGATGCTTCGTCTACACGGTTGGAGGCTGTGAGGACCGCACAGAGGTTTTTTAAATATAATATGTTGGATGGCCGCTGACGAATGGCCTGTTCGATCCTCACCACAGCGATATTGACATTGCCCTGTTGATGGGCAACCAGTCCCGAAAGATGCAGAGCATCCGGATGATCTGGGAAATTATGCAGGATTTCCTCATATACGGCCACGGCTGCCTGAAAGCGACCGGCCTGATGGTGCCGGGTGCCTATTTTCAGTTTTGCGGTCACATTCATTTGGCGATCAACTCTATAAATTTGATTGATATTTCATTGGCTTGCATAACCATCACGAAGCCTCACCCCTTGCTTTGGAAACTGCACCGATTTGGTAACCCTCAAAGTTTTTTCTAAGTCAAAAAGGATTGCCTCCTGCGAGATAGCTCCCTACAATCATCACCATGTCCCGTCACTATTCTGACACCTTGCTGTTAAGGGATTGACAAAAAACCTTGGGTTTTTCACAATCGACAGTGTCTCCATCGTTCCATCTGACCTTATCGCAATAACCATACCAAAAAAGGCCACACCTTGGGTGTGGCCTTCTTAACACCGCCTAACAAACGAAGTAAGCGTTTAGGCTATAATATTATAGTTAGATGATCGCAGATGCGATGTTTGTGCCGGTTCTCATCTTTACCCTATACGAAGTGGCGAGTATTGTCGCCAGTTTGAGAAAGAGGGCTTAAGAGTCTAACATGCCGTGAATCCAGATTAAATAGGCTCAATGCGTCCGCCACAACTTCGGTGAATTATATGTGTGGCTTTCCGGCACTTGATTTTTGACTCTTTTCCAAGCTGTCTTAAGTTACCCTATCAACAAACCGATAAGCCTTATAACACCAAACAATCACATTCTTTCCCCGAAAAGCGACCTCAAAATGAATGCAACCGCCAAGCTCACAACAGACCGCCAGGACCTGAAGCGACAGATCCGCCAATTGGAATCCATCGCCGCCCTGTCCGGTGGCATCGCTCACGACTACAACAACCTGCTTACCGCCATCATGGGCAACATTTCCCTGGCGCTGGAACAGGTCGGGTCCGATACCAAGCTATCCAGTCTGCTGGAACAGGCGCTGGCAGCGTCGCGGGTGGCCAAAACACTCACCCGCCGGCTGATCACCTTTTCAAAAGGCGGACAACCGAACAAAAAACCAACCGACCTTGTCAGCGTGATTGAAAATACGGCCGCCTTCTCCCTCTGCGGATCCAACATCCGCTGCGAATTAGGGCACTCCAACGGCATCTGGCCCGCCCACACCGATGCGCAGCAGATCGGACAGGCCATCCACAACCTGGTGATCAATGCGGCCGAATCCATGCCTTCCGGAGGGACCGT
Source organism: Desulfosarcina sp. (assembly GCF_055467485.1). NCBI lineage: Bacteria > Pseudomonadati > Thermodesulfobacteriota > Desulfobacteria > Desulfobacterales > Desulfosarcinaceae > Desulfosarcina > Desulfosarcina sp. Next base: position 5,537 of record NZ_JBUOIV010000031.1, read on the forward strand.
ATTCATTCGCTTTGAAAATACGACCGTCGACAGCCCCAACAGCATCCTGCCCCCCGGCAGATACATCGATATCGCCATCGAGGATCAAGGTGTGGGCATACCTCCCGAATATATCGAAAAAATATTCGACCCCTATTTTTCGACCAAGGCCAAGGGTGCCGTCAAGGGGACCGGCCTGGGACTTTCGATTTCCCATTCGATCATTTCCAATCATGGCGGTGAGATTACCGTCTGTTCGCGCCTTGGCGCCGGCACCACCTTTCACGTCCTCCTGCCCGCCTCGGAAGCACCGGCTGATCCGGCTCACCCCCTTGAGGCCCGGGAAAACGTCGAACCATCCGACACACCGGTGATGGGCCGGGGCAGAATCCTGGTGATGGACGATGAGGCGATGATCCTGGAACTGACCGGGAACATGCTCGGTCATTTGGGTTATGATGCGGACTTTGCCGAAGAGGGGCAGAACGCCGTGAGGAAATATAAGGCCGCCCTTGACGCATCAGCACCCTACGATGCAGTCATCCTGGACCTGACCATCAAAGGCGGCATGGGGGGCCAGGAAACCATTGCCATGCTCAAGGCGCTTGACCCCACGGTCAAGGCCATCGTTTCCAGCGGCTATTCCGACAACCCCGTGATTGCCAACTACAGACAATACGGTTTCTGCGAAGTTGTGGCCAAACCATACGAAGTGATTGAATTCAGCCGGAAACTCTATCGGGTGGTCAACGACACGTAACTTCAGTTGAACGTCAGGGGCCGGTTAACCACCGGCTGCGCGCGGGATGCAAACGAACAGGCGTTCCCGCGAAGGAAATGCAAGCGCCGGATACGCCCTGCCGGCTGGCCGGCCCTGCAGCCATAGTTAATCCGCTCGGACAAAACCGTCCCTTCAACCGATCCGGCCTGGATTTGCCTTGTTGCGTAACGTATCTATTATCACCAGAAAGATGCCGTTGAACCTGCAAAAGGAGGTGAAGGATGAAATCCAGGCACCGGCGTGACGTCGTCATTATCATTGGCATGGTCATGTTGACCGCTGCCTTCACCGGCTGTGCCCCGTCGACCCAGACGAACGGCAGCAAGACGACGGGTGGCAGCGCGGATCCGATGGTCGCCATCCTTACCCCGGACATCGAAAGGCTTTACCTCGCCTGGCATGAATTGGATCAGGCTTACAAGGATTTCAAATTCCTGGAAAGGGGATTTCTTTTTGATCCGGATGACCGGCAATTGGCCTACATCCAGAAGGCCGGTCTTTATATCCAGGACGCCGCTGTCAGGATCCGCCACCGGTGGGAGCAGCTTTCCGTGCTCGATTACATCCGCCCTGAGATGATGCGCGACTACCTGACCTTGAATGCCAAAGAAATGAAGTCGGCCGTCAAGGAGATTGAATACGATGAGAAATTCCTGACCATTTACGCAACCTTCATCACCCACGAGCCCGTCATCGACGAGCTGGACCGGGTGCGGGAAAGCATTAAAAAGAATAGGGGTGTGTTGATTCAGATTCTCGAGCGCCTGCTGTCGATTGCCGACACGACAACGCCGCCAACCGTTCTTTAAGCGGGCGGCCTGCCGAAAGGTGCATGGTTTACAAGAACTCGACGGCGAACCCTTCTCCGCTGGTCCACAGCACCCTGGCCCGCCGCTTGACGTTTTTTTTGCCGCTGGTGAAAGGGATGCTGATAATAATGACATCGCCTTTGTGGACCTGATTGACCGACAGGGTCAGTACAAACGCCCCGCCCATGCTGATGTCTTTCAGCGTTCCGGCAAAGGCATATCCTTTTAGGGAAAAAACGATATCACGGTTATAGCTTTTGCGTTCGTAGCGCCTTCTGAATTCTCCGGTCCCCATTTCAGCGTGTTTCCTTTCACCGTCGGTCCGCGGGTCGTCCATCTTGTTCCTGCAAACATTCTTGCAAACAGCGTTCCAATTGGGAAAGCATCGGAAAATTGCGATAATCAGGATTGAACCCTCCCGGCGACTTGCCGCGGGGAGGGTTCACCGTAAGGATGATATTCGATTTTCTGTTCGCTCGCATTCGCGCTTCAACCGGGTTCCCGGTAAAGGGCCAGTATGCCGGACCGGGCCACCTTCTTGATACCCATGGGCGCCAGCAGCCGCAGCAGGGCTTCGATTTTTTGCATCTGGCCGGTCACCTCGATAATATAGTGGGTCACTCCGGTATCCACGATACGCGCCCTGAAGCTGTCGACGATGCGCTGAATTTCAGGGCGGCACGACTCCTGCGCATTGACGCAGATCAGGGCCATTTCCCGCCTCACGGCTTCATCGCCGGTCATATCCCTGACCTTGATCACGTTGATCAGCCGCCGCACCTGTTTCATGATCTGCTCCATCTGATCCGGCGTTGCGTTGGTGGTAATCGTGATGCGGGACATATCCGGGTTGGCGGTGGGGGCGCCGCAGATGGTCTCGATGTTGTAGCCGCGACTGGCAAAAAGCCCGGACACGCGGGCCGTCACCCCCGGTTCGTTCTCCACCAGCATGGTGATCGTGTGTTTTTCAGTTTCCATGGAATTATCTCCACCGCACAGGGTTTTATGGGATTACCGGCAAAAACGGGGATGCGGTCGTTGTATCAAAATCGAATACGCAGGGCAAACAGTTAGACGGTCGGGGATCCTGGCGATTGCATGTGGGAAGGGTTTTTGAGGGATTGAGCAGACCATTGAAGGGTTATTCTTTGGCTCGACAGCACCTTCAGCTGGGAAAAATATCAAGCGCACCTTTTCGCAGCCGGTTCCACGAGTCGGTCCGATCGGCCGGGTCGGTCGATCGGTGCAGTTCGGTCAGCACGTCAGAGACATAGGCTTCTTTGCGCATGCCCACCAGGACGCTCGAAATACCCGCAGTCGAGGCGATCGCGCGGATGGCTTTCTGGCTCAACGTACCGGGTTGGGCCCACGCCTCGTCAGCCTGCCCGATCATATTGAGAATTTTCTTCTCCAGAGCCACGGCATCATCGGCATAAACGGAGGCCACGGCGCGAAAGGCACGGTCGAGGGTTTTTTCGTGGGATGGGATCCAGGCGGCCAGGTCGGGGTGGTTGTCGGCATGCGGCAGCAAAAAGTCCATCACCCCCTGCATGCGGGGCAGAAAGATGCCGTCCCTGGCCTCCCGCCAGCGTTCATAGGAGCCGAAGGTCCGCCAGTGATGCTTAAGGGTTTCGGCAAAGCACCCCTGCTGCTTGATACGGACGCGCAGTCCGCCGGGAACCGATTCCATACCGGGGAGAATATTTCGCCACAGCCGGGTTTCACTTTGGGCCAGGTCCTTGATGGAATGGATAATCTCCGAGTAGTCCATCCGGCTGCGCACCTCGATGCCGGCCAGACGAACCATGCGTCGGTCGGTAAACGCGTTCAAGGGGCGGTTGACGAGCACGCCGAGCCGCTTTTCCAGGGCCACATCCAGAACCGTTTTGCGGTCGGGCTGGTTTTTCTCCAGTGCCGCGCCCGTTTCGAACAGGTTGAAGGGAAGCTGGATCACCCGGAAGTGATGATCGCGGCCGATGGATTCGGCGATCTCCCATACCCGCTGCAGCGCAGTGAACTCGGGATCATCCGTGGGCGCGGGGAAGGTGTTGGAGCTGATTCCGTAAAACCGGACACGCCCCGATTGCACCGCTTCTTCCAGAAAATGGAAGGCCTTCCCGATCCGCCGGTAGTACTCTTTCTCTACACGCTCGCGCGCCATCCCCTGCTTGTGGGCCCACCCCAGGTAATACTCGGGGTTGTGCAGCAGGTATCCGTCCAGGGTCTCCAAACCCAGGCGATTCAGGGACCGTTCGATCTGATCGTCGAGAAATTCCGGGTGAATGCAGTGTTCCAGGCCATCCGCGTATTCGACGACATCCTCGAATGGATTGCCTGCTTTTTCGCGCTGGCGGCTCAGGACATAGTTGTTCCCCTGTATATAGCCGCCCTTGGAGACGATCACGACCTGTTCCCTATCGATCCGGCCCGCTTCGATCAGTTCCTTGAGCACCTGACCGACCAGCCGCTCCGAACCGCCGTCGGCATAGTTGGCGCTGGTATCGATGAGATTCACGCCACCGGTGAGGGCTTTTTCCAAGGCCTTCGCATGGGCGGTCACACCGGCATTGACCCGGTAGCAGCCAAACCCGGCACGGCTCACCCGAAGGCCGGTGCGGCCCAGTGGCATGAAGGCCGCGCCGGAAATGCGGTCGCCGATTTGTCGGGTGCCGTCAGGTGTGGCGTATCCACTGATCATCGGATTATTTCTTCCTGCGCCCGGAAAGGGCTTTTCGCTCGGCCTGCAGCTCGCTGAGCAGTTGTGCCAGCGGCCATGTTTCGGACGTCGGCGTCAGCGCGGCCCACAGGGGCTGCTGCATTCCTGATTTTCGGCAGACCGTCATCAATGTGTGAAGCTGGTTCTCCGTGATACCGGAAACGATGATGGCCCGGGGGAGCGCCGATCCCCTGCCCGCTCCGGCACCGTCGGGTAGGTCGAGCAGCACCGCCAGGGTCGCTTTCCCATTTTCTTCGTTGGCCCATACAACGCCAACCTCCTGCAGCCCGGCCATTTTCAAGACCGCCAAGAATTTGGGCTGAGCCTGAACGGAAAACCCGCAGAGCAGCAGTTTTGGGGTGCCATACATGCGCGTATCGGAATGGTGGACCTTTTCGAAAGTACCGTCTGTCATTTTAAAACTCCGGTCGAAGCATGGGTAGGTTCGCGGCCGAGGGGTCAGGAGACGTTGGTCTTGGGCCACTGTTTGATGATTTGCAGGGTTTCACGGACGAACGCGCAGCTGCATTTTACCGGACATGGTGAAAAGTCCGTCTCACTCAGACAATAACCCGGGCATTCGGGTTCACCGGTTTTTTTTATCTTATAAACCGGTCCGTCGTAAAGGTGTTCGAACAGCGAGACCTCGCAAGCCAGGGTAGTACCGCAGCCGTGGTTGAATAAAAAAAGCCCTAGTACCAAGTCGTCGAAGGTCGGCATGTATCCCACCAGTTCGATCGTCGGATCCTGGATGAAGGCATCCAGGTCGTCCCAGTGTTCCTGGCAATTGGTGCAGGTTTTAAATGTCGCGGCGTCATGAGCGGTCGGCAAGGCGCTTGTGGTCATTCTTCAACATCCTCTGGATCAGGTCAGCATTCGCGCGACCTTCATACACCATTTGTCAGCGGCATGCAAATGGGATCAAACGCCCCTGCACCCGGTCAACCGGGCATGCTTGCGACTGCCGGGGTACTGCCGGCAGATCGTGGGTCGGACGTCATGGATGTTGCAGACATAGCGGTTTGGCTCGGAAGAGCGGGCCAACCAGGGACAGGTTGGGGCAAAATCGTTGGTCCCGGGGGTCACCCAGATGCGGCAGGCAGTCACCTCTTTGCCTTGTCGAACCACGCCCACCCAGTCGAGGATGTCGGTTCTTCCGAGATCCTGCCAGCGCTGGTAATCGCTCACCCGGCAGCCGTCGCGGTAATCCAGCGTCCGGCAGCATCGGCCGCACTGGGTGCAGGTAAAATCATTCATGCCGGTGTCGATCCAGAGTCCGTGAAACGCCCCCGGTTCCGGTCCCGGACCGGCCGTGACACGCACGCCGAACACCAGGCGGCAGATCCGGGCAAGGTGTTGCGGGTCCGGCGGCAAGCGATTCAGGCGATCCATGATCTGTTTTTTCAAATCCGCTTCGCTGGACGGAATCAGTTTGGAATTGGCGGAAGCTTTTGCCCATACCGAGCGGCTGCGGGCATTCTTCAGAACATAGGCCCCGTCCCCGAAAACCATGGGCCATATCACGGCAAGCAGGTTAAGTTGGGAACCGTAATGCGCGAAATCGGCACGAACGGCGTCCAGGGCCTCGTCGAAGGTTAGAAAGAGTCTCTCTTTTTTCGGCATTTCACCTCCCCCCGATCAGATGGAAAGGGAACGCAGTCACACGACTAGTTTTAGCACGCCTGCCTGTTTCAGACAAACCCTTTACCCATCGGCATTGAAGATTTCCTGCGGCCAGCCGTGGGAAATACACTCGCCAAAGCGGTTCACATACGAACAATCTCGGATTTCTTGAATTCCGATATTGACTTGAAGCATGTTTTTGCAATAGGTTCCCTTGAATTATCCTGTAACCGTTTAGCCTAGCCGTACCAACTCCATATCCCGCGAAAAAAAACTTGATTTCCGGCAGCCGAGTGTCACGAGCACCGTTATATAGCCCGGCAGTGGGATCAGGAGGACTGAAAGGGAGCGAATGAATCTATTTTTTCTTTCAATAATGATCATTGCTGCAGGCGGCATCCTTCCTCTCTTGTCGTTCAGGCAGTTCACCTTGATGAAAATCCTGGGAGTTCTGGGAATCGGCGCCGGCTGCTGTCTGGGTATGCTAGACGCCTTGTCCAGGCTTAGCTACGATGGATCCGCCAGCACCTCGATTGCATATCTCAATACGCTCTCGCTCGCCTTTCAAATCGATGGCCTTTCCGCGCTTTTTCTGTTGGCCATCTTTGCCGTTTGTCTGCTGGCTGCCCTCTATAGCTTCCATTATATGAACCAACCGGAAAAGGCCCTTCGCACGGCCACCAACTATTTCTTCTTCAGTCTGTTGGCAGGTGCCATGGCCCTGGTGGTTGTCGCCGACAACATGATCACCTTCTTGCTGTCATGGGAAATCATGTCCCTGTCCTCCTTTTTCCTGGTGATCTATGATCACCAGGCACCGGAAAACAGAAAGGCCGGCTATCTCTATTTTATCTTTTCCCACGTGGGGGCCATGTTTATTTTTGCCGCCTTCGCCATTCTGTACGGGCAGACGGGCAGTTTTGGATTTGAGGCGGCCGGCCTCACCGATGCGACCAAGATCCTTATATTCAGTCTGGCCTTTGTCGGATTCGGCTCCAAGGCCGGCGTGTTTCCCTTTCATGTCTGGCTGCCTCACGCCCACCCGGCGGCCCCCTCTCACATATCTGCGGTGATGTCCGGCGTGATGATCAAAACAGGCATCTACGGTATCCTCAAAATGTATAGCATCCTGAACCTGCATACACCGGTAATTGGCGGAATCGTTTTGATTGCTGGAATGGTGACCGGTATTTTAGGCGTGGTTTACGCACTCGGCCAGAATGATATCAAACGGCTCTTAGCCTACTCGAGCGTTGAAAATGTCGGCATCATTTTGATCGGTCTGGGTGTTGGGATGATCGGTGTGGCGCTGGGCAATCCGATTATGGCGGTCCTCGGTTTTTGCGGGGGAATGCTGCATGTGTTGAACCATTCCCTATTCAAATCGTTGCTGTTCATGGGAGCCGGCGTCGTGGTCCATAAAACGGGGACGAAATCGATCAATGCCTTGGGCGGCCTGCTTAAAAATATGAAGATCACCGGCGCCACTTTTCTCATTGGTGCATTGGCCATTTCGGGCCTTCCGCCCTTCAACGGATTCGTTGGTGAATTTTTTATTTACATGGGCGGCTTCCGTGGGGTCGCAGCCGACTCTCAGGCATTTGTCATCAGCCTTTGTGCCATCGTCAGTCTGGCGGTCATCGGTGGGTTGGCCCTGGCCTGCTTTACCCGTTTGCTGGGTGTCGTTTTTCAGGGCGAGCCCCGAAGCCAGGTCGCTGTGGATGTCAACGAAAACGGAGCTTTCATGTTGATACCCATGGTCATCCTGGCAGCTGCCTGCGTCATCATCGGCATCTACCCCGGCGCCTTCATGTTCATGAGCCTGAAAGCGGTGGCCGCGCTGAAACTGGGGTATGGCCGCGTACCCATCGAACCCTTTGCCCAGATGTCCGCCAACATTACCCTGGGAGCAACCCTCTTTCTGGCTGCGTTGCTGATCATTCTGGCCCTTCGTCGGTTTCTTTACCAGGGTAAAACCATCGGACGCAGCGGCACTTGGGGCTGCGGGTTTACCCAGCCCACAACCCGCATGCAATACACCGGGACCTCCTATGCCGCATCGATTCTGGAATTCTTTAAACCGGCAGCACCGCTTGAAGAAGCCCACCCCTCGGTCAAGGGCCTGTTTCCGGAAAAGACCTATTACCAGAGTCGCGTGCACGACATTATCGAGTTGAACATGAACCGGGCCATCGTCACCCCTGTCCTGTGGCTGTTCGATAGACTGCGCTGGATTCAGCACGGAGATATCCATCTGTATATCGGATATATCCTGCTGGCCATCGTCATCCTGCTGTTTTTCGTTTAATCGATAAAATGGCTTGACGTTGCCTTACCATCAGGATCGGACGATGACTGTTGACCCCATTAAGAATGAGAAAAGCTCATGATTGAATCCGTCTTGCTCTGGGCATTGGCCGTGATGACTGCACCGCTGTTTGCCGGTATCATTTTCAAGGTGAAGGCATTTTTCGGTGGCCGTAAAGGCTCACCGGTGCTGATCAACTATTACACCCTGATCAAACTGTTTAAAAAAGGATCGGTGTACAGCAAAAGCACCACCTACATCTTCCGATTGGGCCCACTGGTCTCATTGGGATCGGCAGCCACGGTACTGCTATTTCTGCCCATTGCCGGACATGCGCCAGTCCTCACCTTTAACGGTGATGTGATTTTTATCCTTTATCTGCTGGGGATCGGCCGCTTTTTCACCATTGCCGCCGCCATGGACACCGCTTCACCGTTCGAGGGCATGGGCGCGGCCAGAGAAGCCTACTTTCCGATCATCTGCGAAGCCAGCATGTTCATGATCCTGATCCTGTTTTACCGGTTGACCGGCGATCTGAACCTGGCCGCCTACTTTTCCGGCGCCCAGCCCTTCGGTTTCTGGCAGACGGCAGGCTCGCCCATGCTTTTCGTTGTGATCGCTTTTTTCATCATCCTGCTCACGGAAAACGCCCGGGTGCCGGTGGACGACCCGGCTACCCACCTGGAACTGACCATGATCCACGAGGTCATGGTGCTGGATCACAGTGGTCCGGATTTCGGATTCATTGAAATGGGTGCGTTCCTGAAAATGTTTTTCTACGCAACGATTGTTTCTCGCATGATACTGCCCTTTGAACTGGGCCATCCGGCATTGAATCTGGGGCTATTCTCCCTGGGTCTGTTGATCGTCTATGTAACCGTGGGCGTCACGGAATCGGTCATGGCACGCTACCGCATGGACCGCGTGCCCAAGTTTGTGCTCACGTCTTTCGCCCTGGCCTTTTTTGCAACCGTTATCACCCTGGAGTTTATAAAATGATTCATCCGGTCGATACCATCCTATCCCTGGCGCTGCTGTCGATCCTCTTCTCCTTCGGGTCCAGCCGCCTGCCGGGCCTGATTAAAGTAATGGCCTTTCAGGGCGTGGTGGTGAGCATCGTACCCCTGACGATCGGTCATGAAATGTCAACCGGCGGCGTCGTCTTCACCATCGTGACGTTGACCATCCGGGGCATCATCATTCCCGGATGCATCTACCTGGCCATTAAAAAAGTAGCCATTGGACGTGAGGTGGAACCCATCGTCGGCTACCACGCCAGTATCCTGGCCGGTTTGCTGCTGATCGTCGGCGCCACCTTTGCCAGCCATCGCATTGATGTGCCCTATAGCGGTGTCAGCGCCCTGCTGCTTCCCGCGGCCATCTCCCTTCTGGGGGCCGGCATGTTTCTGCTCATGGCCCGCCGCAACGCCATCGCCATGGTCCTGGGCTACATCATGATGGAAAACGGCATCTACCTGGTGGGCACCACTTTCTCCACGCGGGCCCGTCACATCGTGGAATTCGGCATCCTGCTGGATGTGCTGGCCGGTGTCATGATCATGGCCGTCATCCTGCAGAACATCAAACAGACCTTTGACGACGTTGATACGGCCCGCTTGCGAACCTTAAAGGAATAGGTGGTCATTTCATGCTTGAAATCGTTTTTTTGATACCATTTTTTACCGGTACCGCCGCATTCTTTCTTCCTGATAAAATCGGGAGGTGCCTGCTGGTGCTCACCGGCGCCGTTCACCTGATGCTCTCCGTGATGGTCTGGGCAGGCCAACTGGCGCCCTCGTTTCCAGACTATTTTGCGGTCACGCCGGAAGGATTGCTTTCCCTGCTGGTCATCTCCCTGCTTTTTTTCCTGATTTCCATTTACACCATCGCCTATCTCAAGGCATCCGACATCCATTCGGAAAACATTTTCACCGGGTCCATGCTGCTGTTTTTGTCTACCATGACCATGGTGACCCTGTCCGACCATATCATGGTGATGTGGATTGCCATCGAGGCAACCACCCTGGCCAGTGCACCGCTGATCTACACCCACCGCTCGGCAGCCTCCCTGGAGGCCACCTGGAAATATGTGCTCATCTGCTCGGTGGGCATCGCCATGGCCCTTTTGGGATCGGTGCTGGTTACCGTGGCTATGGACGTGGGCAAGGTGGGCGCCCCCATCTCGTTTTCGGCCATGACCGAAGTGGCCAAACAAATGGACCCCATGTGGCTGAAAGCCGGCTTTGTCTTCATCCTGGTCGGCTACGGCACGAAGATGGGGCTGGCCCCCATGCACACCTGGCTGCCCGACGCCCACAGCGAAGCGCCCAGCCCGGCCTCTGCCCTGCTCTCCGGTGTGTTGCTCAACTGTGCCTACCTGGGTATCTTCAAGACCAACAAGATCATGCACGCGGCCGGCCTGGCCGGTTTTTCCGGCCCCATTCTCATCGTATTCGGTCTGGTCTCGATCGTGGCCGCAGCCACCTTCATCCTCAAGCAGACCGAATACAAGCGTATGCTGGCCTATTCCAGTATCGAGAACATGGGCATCATCGCCTTCGGCACCGGCATCGGCGGGTTGGGCGCCTATGGCGCAATGATCTGCCTGATCCACCACAGCCTGATCAAATCCAGTCTTTTTCTCACTTCCGGCAATATTCTCCTGGGATTCGGCAGCCGGTTCATCGAAAAAACCGGCAACCTGGTGGGCCGAATGCCAAAGACATTCGTGGCCTTTTTCGGTGGTTTCGCCGGCATTTCGGGGTTTCCGCCCTTCGGGATCTTCATCGGTGAACTGCTGATCATCATGGGGGCCTTTCGAACCGGCAACTATCTGAGCGCCGGTATCTTCATCCTCAGCCTGTGCGTGATCTTCGCCGGTTTTGCCAACAATATCATGAAGATCTCTTTTAGCGCCTCAGATGCCAACGCCCGGATCAAGGAAGAGGCCAGCCTGGTCTGGCCCCAATACGCACTGCTGGCAACCTCTTTGGTGCTGTGTTTCTGGATGCCGGACACCTTGTACCAGACCATCATCCATGCGGTGAATGCCATCGGTGGAGGATTTTAATGACCATGAATTTCAAAACCATTTCCAATGGAGAACCCATCGCCATCGAGAGTATTCCCCACCTCTCCTTTGACGACTTCTCAACCCAGGCGGTTGCGATAGTTTCCAATGGCGGCAAGGTGGTCCAGTGCTTTGCTTTCCAAACGGAAGAAGCGGTCAGATTAATGGCCGTGCTTCGCACCGATGACCTTCTCGTTGCATCCTGTGATGCACCTGAACGCTATCCCGCCTTAACGGTCCAATGCGAACCCTTTCACATGTTCGAGCGCGAAATCGCCGAGCAATACGGCATCGTGCCCGAGGGCCATCCGTGGTTGAAGATGGTGCGCTACCATGCCAATGGTCGCGGCGTCGACGATGTTTTCGGAAACGACTACAGCGAAGACATTCCGGGCAAATACGACTATTATTCCGTAGCCGGAGATGAAATCCATGAGGTAGCCGTGGGCCCGGTGCATGCAGGGGTGATCGAGCCCGGCCATTTCCGCTTCAACTGCATCGGTGAACGGGTGCTCAACCTCGAAATCCAGTTGGGCTACCAGCATCGTGGGGCGGAGGATCTCCTCCTGAAAGCGGATCGCAAACGGCTGCCGTTCATCGCCGAGAACATCGCCGGTGACACCTCCGTGGGTCACAGCCTGTGCCATGCCCAGGCCGTGGAAGCCCTTTCTGGCACCCGGATTGATGAAGGTGCCAAAATCATTCGCACCATCGGCCTGGAATTGGAGCGCATCGCCAACCATGTGGGTGACCTGGGCGCCTTGAGCGGTGACGTGGCCTTCCTGCCGCCGGCCAACTACTGCGGCCGCATGCGCGGTGATTTTCTCAACATGAGCCTGCTCTTGTGCGGCAACCGTTTCGGCAAAGGGTTGGTCAGACCCGGCGGTGTGCGGTTCCCCATGAATGACGACAACCGTCGCGATCTGACTGCCCGGATCGGTGAAATCAAACCCCAGGTCAAGCATACGATCGACCTGCTCTTTTCCACCTCCAGCGTCCGTTCCCGTTTTGAAGGCTGTGGAACCGTAAGCCGGAGCGATGCGGAAAGACTCGGCCTGGTGGGCCCGGCCGGTCGCGCCTGCGGGTTGGTCTACGATGTACGCCGATGCTTCTCCACCGAACGCTATGAATACTTGCACATTCCGGAAAATGCGGAAACCACTGGAGATGTCTATGCCCGGGCCAAGGTCAGGGCGGACGAGGTCATGCAGTCCATCGGGATCATTGAAATCCTTTTATCCCGGCCAGTTGAAACAGAGATCATCGACGGTGCTGAAATGGAACTGGCACCCGATTCATTCGTCGTCACCCTCAACGAAGCCTGGCGAGGAGAGCTGTCGCATTGTATCCTCACCGACAGTCAGGGTAACATCCGTCGATACAAAGTAAAGGACCCTTCGTTTCATAATTGGAATGGCCTGTCCATGTCATTGAGAGATACGGGTATTTCGGATTTTCCGCTTAACAACAAAAGCTATAACCTGTCGTATTGCGGGTTTGACCTTTGACGGTTTCGCAAAACGTCCGATATCTGCGGTACGCTTCATCTCTCGTCACTGCGGCGTACCGCCAGTACGCCTCATTCATCGAGATTTGTATGCCTCGATCTCGAAGGTTTTACGAAACCGCCGGGAAACCAACTTTTTAGGCTTTCATCATCTATAAATGAGAATTTAATTCACGAAGATATCCATAACGGCAGAGCGAATCCATTATGCTAAATGTACTCAAAAACAGGTTCGAACAAGGCTGTAAAACCTCCAAGTACCCGAAAGAGAACGTCCAGCTGCTGCCCCGCTACCGGGGACGTCCGCAAATCAACCCGGATGCGCCGGCAGCGATGGCATCCGCATGTGCGGCAGCCTGCCCCCAGGATGCCATCGACGCAGCTGCCAAAGCCATCGACATGGGTCGCTGCGTCTTCTGCGGTACCTGCGAACGCCTTTCCAGCGGCCAGTTCATCACCTTCACCCAGGACTTTGCCGTCGCCGTTGCCCAAAAAGAACACCTGATCACCGCCGGTGATATCCCGGATCTGGCGGCTCACTCCCGGCAGCACTTCAAGAAACTCTTTGGCCGGTCGCTCCAGCTTCGCCAGGTGTCGGCCGCCGGCTGCAACGCCTGCGAAGCCGACCTGAACGTGCTGGCCACCCCGTTTTTCGATCTGGCACGCTTCGGCATCAACTTCGTGGCCTCCCCGCGCCATGCCGACGGCATCGTGGTTACCGGCCCGATTTCCCGCAACATGAAAACCGCCCTTCTTCAGACTTACGAAGCCGTCCCCGAACCGCGAGTGGTGATCGCCGTGGGCAGTTGTACCCTGACCGGCGGTCCATTCCGGGGCAGCCCCGAAATCACCGAAGGGCTGGATACCCTGCTGCCCGTGGACCTGTACATTCCCGGCTGCCCGCCGCACCCCATGAGCAACCTGCATGCGCTGTTGACTTTTTTCAAGTAAAGGCGCTGCTGCGCAGCACCGTAGGGATGAAAACCGATTTGTCGTTCCCTCGCTACCCCCGCCGCAAGCGACGGTGAATGACCTCGCTTTTACGGTCGGGGCTCTTCGCAGGATGGTGGCAGGTAAAAAGAACGCCGTGGGGCAGGACATCGTTCTTCCCGCAGAGCCGGGAGTGCGGCGAAACACGCGCACCCCGGACCATCAGATTGGCTATCGATAAATGGCTGTCGGATCCTTCAGGCACCCCGAACAAAGACGCCCGGAAACACCCCGCCCCACGCACACGAAGATCGATCATTAACGCCATTGACGGCCGGCCCGGTCCACCGAAGGGTTCCCCACATGCGGTGCGAAATGAATCGATCACGCCATATGCCTATTGGGTCCGCCCTGGGGCGGCAACGGTCCGCCTGGATTATGATGTTCATTATAGTGAACTATTTAGTATTTCATCGATAAAACTTGAACGATTTAATCAATGGGAATAATTATTATAGGCACCAGTTAATAATTTTCTAACTGTTTTATTAGAATGTTGGCAAAGAATAGGCTTGACACGACGATTTTGTGGGTAGTAATGATCAAGTTCAATATAATGAATATTTTTCAATTCTATACCGGCCTGCGAAATTTTTCCCAAATGGGAGTCAGACATGAAAACCGTTTCTGTTGAAGATGCCGTCGGAAAGGTGCTGTGCCACGATATCACCCAGATCGTACCGGGTTCTTTCAAAGGACGGGCCTTCAAGAAGGGGCGAATTATTCAACCGGAGGATGTTCCGAAACTGCTTGATCTCGGCAAAGCGCATGTTTACGTCTTCGACAGGCAAGCCGGCGGGCTCCATGAAGATGAGGCCGCCCGAAGAATTGCCGTCGCAGCGACCGGAAACGGACTCCGCCTGACAGAACCAGTCGAGGGCAAGGTAAACCTGGTCGCCACACAAAGCGGATTGCTCAAGGTGAACACGGATGCCTTGTACCGCATCAATGACATCGACGATGTCATGTTCGCCACCTTGCACACCCACCATCATGTAGCTGCTGATCAGGCAGTGGCCGGAACGCGAATCATCCCCTTGTATACTGATGAAAAACGGATAACAGCGGTTGAACGGATTTGCCGGGAAAATTTTCCATTGATTCAGGTCAAATCGTTCACTGCGCTAAAAGTCGGAATTGTTACGACGGGGAGTGAAATCTATCATGGTCGCATCGAAGACCAATTCGGACCGGTACTGCGTGAGAAGTTCAGTTCGTTTGGCAGTGAGGTGATCAAGCAGGTATTGGTCTCCGATGACATTCGCATGACCGTGGATGCCATCAAGGGGCTCATCCGCGACGGCGCGGAATTTGTCGCGGTGACCGGCGGCATGTCCGTGGATCCTGACGATCAAACGCCGGCGAGTATCCGCGCCGCGGGCGGCAAGGTGGTCACTTACGGCGCGCCCGTTTTACCGGGTGCCATGTTTATGCTTGCCCATATCGGCGATGTCCCCGTGGTTGGATTGCCCGGCTGTGTCATGTACCACAAGGCCAGTATCTTCGATCTGGTGGTGCCCCGCATGCTGGCAGGTGAAACGGTAACCCGGGCCGATATCGTTTCCATGGGCCATGGCGGATTCTGCTCCAACTGCCCGGATTGCAGGTATCCCGCCTGTTCATTCGGGAAAACCGGGTGATCGGCGATTGCTTGTACCGACGGCACCCATGTCATAGACGACGTCTTAAGAAAAAGAATCTTATCACAGGAGGGACAGATGCTGCTGCCCATGTTTGATTTCCATGAACCGACTTCGATCGATGAAGCCTGTGAGATCATGGCCACTTACGGTGCCAAGGCCAAACTGCTGGCAGGCGGCACCGATCTGATGGTCAACATGAAGAAGAAAATCCTGGCTCCGGAACATCTGGTCTGCCTGTCACGGATTTCTTCCATGCAGGGTATCGAAGAAAAGGGCGATCAGATCATCATCGGTGGACGCTGCACGGTGGCCGAACTGGCCGTCGAGAGCCTGGTTGAAAAAAAACTGGGTGCCCTGCGCGCTGGCGCCAACGCCCTCGGTTCACCCCTGGTGCGCAACCGGGCGACCATCGGCGGCAATATCGGCTCGGCCCGACCCGCAGCCGACCTGCCCCCGTCATTGATTGCCTACGGCGCCACCGCCATGCTTGAGAGCCGCAGAGGAAAAAGAGCGCTCCCACTGGGAGATTTCTTTAAGGGGCCCGGGTTTACCGAAATCGATGTCGATGAAATATTGACCGAGATCCGGGTACCGGTGCCCGGCCCGGGCGAGGGTGCCGGTTACATCAACCTGGGCGTGCGCAAGGCCCAGGACTGCAACATTGTCAATGTCGCTTCGTTCATTGCGTTAGATGAAAAGGACGGATGCGTAAAAAAAGCACGCATCGTCATGGGTTCGGTGGGCCCGACCCCGCTTCGGGCCGCTGCCGCGGAAGCCGTGCTGATCGGCCAGAAGCCCGATGAGCGCCTGTTTATCAAAGCCGGTGAAGCCGCCAGGCAGGATTGTACACCCATCGATGATTTTAGAGGCGCGGCCAGCTATCGCAAGGCCATGGCAGGGGTCTTGACCAAACGCACCCTGGACATTGCCTACCGACGAGCCGTCGGCGCCTGACCGCTTTCCTGTTGATGCAGGCATGGACCCAGCGGTTGGGTTATTCCCGATAACGTTCTGGAAATGAGAACAAACGAGGCGTAAAAAATGAAAAAGCTGATCAAACTGACGGTGAATGACCGTGAGCATGAAATAGCGGTTGAACCCAATCTGACCCTGACCAATCTCATCCGGTACGAGTTGGGCCTGACGGGAACTAAAAAGGGATGTGAGACAGGCGATTGCGGCGCCTGCACCGTCATATTGGACGGGATACCGGTCAATTCCTGCCTGGTGCTGGCCGTTCAGGCCAACGGACGCACGGTCGAAACCATCGAAGGGCTCGAAACCGAGGAGGGACTCCATCCCCTGCAGGATGCTTTCGTGGAAAAAGGGGCCATCCAGTGCGGATTTTGTTCTCCCGGGATGATCTTGTCCGCCAAGCATTTGTTGGATCATCACCCCAACCCGGAGGAAGGCGACATACGGGCGGCCATTTCTGGAAACCTATGCCGCTGCACCGGTTATCAGAAAATCATCGAAGCGATCAAAAGCGTTTAGTCCGCTGTTTGCCGGCCGTCATCATGGAGACGATAGACGCTTTAAACGCCTCCGGATTTGACCAACCGATTATGGAAGGAAGCAGTTATGAGTGGATATCATGTGATCAACAGCCGGGCCAGGAGACTCGATACGCCCGCCAAGGCCACCGGTCGGGCGGTATTTGTGGATGACATCAGCAAACCGGGCATGCTGCACGGCGCCCTGCTGCAAAGCCCCCTTGCCCATGCCCGAATTCTCAGCATCGATACCTCGGCTGCGGAGCGGCTGCCCGGCGTCAAATGTGTCGTTACGGCCAAAGAAGCCGGATTGACACCTTACGGCGTAAGCCCCGCGCGATATGACGAAACGCTGTTCTGCCATGACAAGGTCCGCTATGTTGGCGATGAAATTGCCGCCGTGGCAGCCATCGATCTCGAGACTGCCGAAAAAGCGGTGGCCTTGATCAAGGTGGCGTATGAAGAATTGCCGGCGGTGTTCACCGTCGAAGATGCCATGGCCGAAGGTGCGCCCCAGTTGCATGAGAAATATCCCGGCAACATTTGCGCGGAGGTGCACCAGGAGTTCGGCGATGTCGCCGCAGCCTTCAAGGCGTGTGACCTGATCAAGACCACCACGGTCAAGAACAAGCGCCAGGATGGCGGTTTCATCGAACCCCAGGGGTGTCTGGCCGAGGTCGACCACGCGGGCAACCTGACCCTGACCAGTTCCACCCAGGTGCCGCACTACGTCCAACGCACGGTGGCCATGGTGCTGGGGTTGGATGTGGGCAAGGTCCGCGTGATCAAACCATACGTGGGCGCCGGATTCGGCATCAAAGCCGCGGCCAACCCCATGGAGCTGGCATGCTGTCTGCTGGCCATCAAAACCGGGAAACCGGTCAAAATGAATTACACCCGAGCGCAGGTCTTCATGTACGGCCGGGCCCGGCACGGATTTACTCACAAAATGAGCATCGGTGTCAAAAAAGACGGCACTCTCATGGCCCTGGAGCACGAGGCCTACCTGGACGGCGGCGCCTATTCCAGCTTCGGCATCGCCACGGTTTACTATTCGGGCTCGCTGCTGGGCGGGCCCTACAAGCTGCCCAACATGAAATACGACGGCTACCGCATATACAATAACAAACCGGCCTGCGGCGCTCAGCGGGGGCACGGAGCGGTGATCGCCCGGGCCGCCTTCGAACAGCAGTTGGATATGATTGCCGAAGAACTGGGTATCGACCCGGTGGAGATCAGGCAGAAGAACATGATGAAAACCGGCGATACCACCTGCAACGATCTCAACATGAGCAGCTTCGGCATGGCCGAGTGCCTGGATGCGGTCACCAGCGGATCGGCCTGGAAAAGCAAAAAAGGTAAGCTGCCGCCCGGCAAGGGCATCGGCCTGGCGTGCGGGTTCTTCGTCTCCGGTGCCGGTTTTCCGATCTATCGGTCCGATACCTACCACGGGACGGTGATGGTGAAACTGACCGAAGACGGCGGCACCGTTCTGGTCTACACGGCGTCGGCGGAAATCGGCCAGGGATCGGACACCACTTTTGCCATGATTGTCGCCGAAGCCCTCGGCGTTCCCCTGGAATGTGTCCGGCTGGCATCCGGCGACACCGACATGGGTGTGGACCTGGGCGCCTATTCCAGCCGCCAGACCCTGATGACCGGTCATGCCGCCAAAGAGGCAGCTGAAGATGTGAAACGTCAGGTGGTCGAGATTTTGGCCGATGAATTGAACCTGCCGATAGAAGCGATCGACATCAAGAACGGCCACATCGTTTTTGACCGCGACGATGTGGATTTTTCCCAGATGCGTACGCGCTACATCAAGGAGCATCGCGGCTGGTCGGACAATCCGGATTCCGGGCCGCTGACCTTCAAGGAGGCTTCGCGGATCGCCTATCTGGCCAAAGGATCCATCGTCGGCACCGGCAAATACAAACCCCAGTTTCTGGGAGGCAAATACAAGGGCGCCGCCGTCGGCACGTCACCGGCCTATGGATGCAGCGCCCAGGTGGTGGAAGTCGATGTGGATCTGGAAACCGGCCAGGTGACTATTGAAAAGGTCACCGACGCCCACGACTGCGGCAAGGCGATCAACCGCACGTCGGTGGAAGGACAGATGGAAGGCTCCGTCTCGATGGGCATCGGCGAAGCCATGCACGAGGAAGTCAAGTTCGACGACAAAGGCCATATAATCAACAATGACCTCGCCGAGTATAAAATGGTCACTGCCCTGGATATGCCGCCGGTGGAGGCCATCGTCGTTGAAACCAACGAACCCAACGGCCCTTTCGGCGCCAAGGAGGTGGGGGAAGGTGCCATCATGCCCACCATTCCAGCCGTTTTGAATGCGGTTTATGACGCCACCGGCGTTCGGATTTACGAACTGCCCTTGACACCGCAGCGCATTTTCGAAGCGCTGCAGCAAAAAAATGCGCAGAAGGGCTGAAACGCGTGCGGGGCCGGATGAACAGTCAACAGCCAAATCATCAATGAAGGGGCTGCCCATGGGCAGCTTCCTCCATTGGACCGTGGCCATCGGGTTATTGGCACACGTGAGGAAGACCCATGCCGTTTTGCCTGTCAAAGGAAGAGAAACGCCGCTACCGGCGACAAATGAGCATACCCGAAATCGGCGAACGTGGCCAGCAGCGCATCAAGCAGGCCACAGTAATGATTGCCGGACTGGGCGGGCTGGGTTCCATCTCTGCCTATTACATGGCGGCCGCCGGCGTCGGTCATTTGAGGATCATAGATATGGACAGGGTTGTCGGTCACAACCTGAACCGGCAGATCCTGCATACGACCGCTGATCTCGGAAAACCTAAAACGGTTTCCGCTCTGGCGAAGCTGAAATCGCTGAACCCCTGGTGCCATATCGAAACCATGGCCGCACGAATCACCGGCGAAACGGTGGGTCCAATGGTGAGCGGCTGCAACCTGATACTTGACGGCACCGATACCATCGACACCCGGAGAGTGATCCACCGTGCTGCCTGGGAAAAAAACATTCCCTTCATTTTTGGCGGCGTAAATGGATTTGATGGTATGGTGGCAACATTCATCCCGGGCCGGTTCGCTTGCCTGGAATGTATCTTCCCCGCCGATAGGCACACTGAACCCGAAGCCGTCGGGGTTGTCGGACCTGCGGCCGGGGTGATTGCCTCCCTGCAGTGTGTGGAGGCCATTAAACTGTTGATTGGCAAGGGAGCGGGGCTGTCAGGGTCACTGATGCACGTTCACGGCCTGGACATGCGCATCAAAAAAGTCGCTGTCGATCAAAACCCGGACTGCCGCATCTGCCATCGCAAACAACCTGTTGAAAGTTGACCGAGGACCTTTATCTTCATCCGGTCAAGTCGGCCGGTCAACCCACACAATCATCATGAAAGACCCTATGGAAAAAAATGAATATATAGAAATCACGATTAACGACGTGCGGGAACGGGTGATGGCCGGCAGCACGCTGGAAACGCTGATAAGCAATTTCGGGGAGACGGACCCGGATTTAATCGTGGAGTTAAACGGGCGATTCGTCTACCCCCGGGCGTATGCAACCACCATCGCCAAACAGGAAGACCGGCTTGAATTTATCAACCCGAATTTCGGGGGTTGAACCCGTTTGCGAATAAATTAAATCGATAGCTACCAGATAGATATATTCTAATATACAAGGGTTTTATTCATTGTTTTGTGAAGTTTTGCTTTTACATCAGTGATCCGGTCAATGGCGTCCTGAATTTTTTCCGTATCCATGCTGCTCGACAGCCCCACCGCCCAGATGGCCATGGGGGGACCGATTATGTTATTCAACGCCACGGCTATCGCTTTAACGCCGATCAGATATTCTTCATCGTCGATGGCATGGCCATTCGAACGTACCCGCTCCAGTTCGGCCAAATAGTCGTTCTCATTTACAATTGAGCGGGGTGTATGTTGAGGGAGTCCTTTCTCACGAATCAACTGTTTTACTGCATCGTTTGTTTTTGCGGCAAGAAACGCTTTTCCTGCAGCACCGGCAAAAAGCGGCAAGGTGGTTCCCGGGGATGCCGATATCTTTAACGGGTCCTCGGACTCTGCCGCGGCCATAATCAGTATGCCGTTGCAGATGAACGCACCGACTACCATTGTCTCTTTAATTTGATCTCTCAATGAATCGATAATGGGGTGGATCGAATCGACCATTTTAGGGTAATTAAAGCTTGAAAAAGCCAGGTCCATAACTGTCGGCCCCAAATAGAGTTTGCGACCGTCCGGCCCTTGCGCGAGTGCGCCTTCACGGAGCAGGGCGTGGACCAGGCCATGGGTCGTGCTTTTACTGTATCCCAATTGCATCGCAAGATCGGTGAGGCCAAGATGCTGGCGGGATTCAGCCACTTTGCGTAACACGTGAAAGGCTTTGTGCACGGCCGGGGCCTGGTAACCTGGCAGTTTGTCCGCTGAAGTCGTCTTTCGCATCGGTCCCGCTATGTCGACAATCACTAAAGGTATCTGGTAAAAAGCGTGTTTATTGCAATGAATTTATATCTGTATGCATCAATCAAGTCAACAGATAACGGCGAATTGAATTAACATCTTAATACTTGAATATATAGTATATAATGAGGTTGCCGGTTCCCTGCCCGATTAAGGGCGTGGAACTCAATCTTTCACTATGATGAATTTTGGTTGGATCGCCATGATATGAACGGTATCGGGATGCTTGGATTGGATGAAATGGCCGTGGTTTTCGAACAGTCGATATGTTTTCGAGGACTCAAGCCCCAGGCGCGCCATGCAATGGCCGCCAAGGCCATATCCATACCATTTGCCAAAGGCGATACCATTTTCCATGCCAACGACCCGCAACGCCATTTCTACCTCGTTGCCAAAGGGCTGGTGCGCGTCAGCATCTGCTCGTTGGAAGGGCATCGGCTGACCTATCTGCTGGCCGTGGCCGGTGAACCGCTGAACCTGGTCAGCACGTTCTCAAAAAAACCCCGCATGATCGAGGCGAGAGCCATGAGAGATTCGATGGTCGTTTTGCTGAAACAGACCGATTTCATCGCCTTTGCATTTCAACACCCTTCAGTTATCTCCGCAATCATCACCGTGCTGGGAAATGCGGTGGACAGCGCCAACAGTCGTATTTTGGACATGGTGGGTAAAAATGTGGATCAGCGCATGCGCCGCATCTTGCATGCCTTATACCTGAAATTCGGACCCACCTTACGATTTACCAGCATCGAGATCGCGGAAATGATCGGTACGACCGTCGAGTCATCGCTACGGGCGTTGTCCAAGCTGCGCAAAAAGGGATTGATCACCACCCAAAGAAGCAGAATAGATATTCTCAAACCCGAAGCGTTCGCCGATTCCGACAGCGGTATGTTGTGGCTGTGAACCGTGATAGCGAGCAGATCGTCCTCGGGGTGCCGCGGGGAAGGGGTCAATCGACCCCAAGAATGACTGTCGGCATGACGATGACAGGGGAATAGCATGATGGGCTTGCTTTTGCGTCCCAACGAAAAGCGGCCATGACCGCATCACTGGAACCATCTTTTGCTTTCATGCCGCGTCGCCTGCGTTCAATAGAACGGGAACCTTTCCCAGAAGGCCTGATCCGGTTTCTGCCAATCCGCACCAAAGCGTTTTTCCAAAAAGGAACCCATCCGGCCATACCATCGCGTCCATGGATTTTTCCCTTTTTCCTTGTCTTCCATGATGTCATTCAAAAAGGACGCAACATTGATCATCTCTTCTTTCGGCAGATATGAAGCGGCACCCCCTTGGTAGGACTTCAGTAGATTGTCGGGACTGAAGGCATGAGCGGTCAGCATGACGGTGGTGAGGTTCTTTGCTGTGGCGATTTCAAGCAACTCATATCCGCCGACCCCCATGATGTCCAGGATGACGATATGGAAATAACGATTTTCGAGAAGTGTCCTAGCATCCGCAAAGCTGGACGCCCGGGTGAGTTGGCACATTCCCAACAGGTCTTCCAGGCTGTCCAGAACATCCGGCTCATCGTCAACCATCAGGATTCGCTTGTTTTCGATATACGGGTAATCTGACATGATGCATTCTCTCCGGTCTGGGTTCGATGGGTGTTGCACAACCCTTTTTCCAATAATACTGCCGTTTAACGGCAATACAAGAGAACTGCCCTTCTTTGGCTCGATCGCCTGCGGACCTCATTAATCCAGCCATCCCGGTTGCCGCCCTTTTCACTACCCAACGATTGAAAATTCACCGCGGCAAGCCACGGAGAATCTTCACCGTAAGCATAAAAAATCGATTTCCAGTTCGCTCGCCAACCCCGCCGCAAGCGACGGGGAATGTGCTCGCTATCGCGGTTTACGATGCGACCTCAGTGATACCCCCGGCTGAGGCGCACTATTTTTCCATGAGTATGATGGGTGTCATAGACAGAAGGCGATGGTTACCAGTAAATCATTATGAAATTTTTATATAATTAATGAATAACATTCACTTTTCGGCAACGGCATGGCGCTGTTTGTATCTTTCATGGCATTCAGAACGCAACGCTTGACTAGTTACGATGGCCTGTTGCCAAATGTGGCCATCTATGCAAGATTTACTGTTTCTATATCGTTTTCATGAACAGCTTTCCCCGATGACCAAATGATATTCGCCTGGCCCGCGCATCCGACGGGGTGCCATGGGGCACCGTGAACGGCGCAAGGCACACACGTGTCCACCCATAACTGGTAAGGAGGTTGCCATGAACCATCGTATTGCCGCTTCGTTTTTGGCGTTGTCGATCAGTCTTGTATGCTTCACCGCGATGCCGACCGTCACCCAAGCCGGTCCTGTCAAACTCACCTACAGCAATTTTTTCCCGCCGAGTCATGTTCAGAGCATACTGGCCGAGTCCTGGTGCAAAGAGGTCGAAAAGCGGACCGGCGGAAAGGTCACCGTCGATTATTTCCCGGGGGGAACGCTTACCAAGGCCCAGCAATGTTATGATGGCGTAGTGGAAGGCTTATCCGATATCGGTTTTTCCGTTCTGGCATATACCCGGGGCCGTTTCCCGCTCATCTCGGCCGTTGATTTGCCGCTCGGGTATCACAGCGGCGCAGTCGCCACGGAGGTGATCAACCGGGTTTACAAGAAATTCCAGCCCAAGGAATTCGATGACGTCAAGGTGATGTACCTGCATGCCCACGGCCCGGGCCTGGTTCATACCAAGGGCAAGGCGGTGCGCAAACTGGAGGACATGCAAGGCCTGAAGTTCAGGGCCCATGGCACCAGTGCCCTGGTTGTCCAGGCGCTGGGCGGCACCCCCGTTCCCAAGCCCATGCCGGAAACCTACGAAATGCTTCAAAAAGGAGTGGTTGACGGAGCGCTATACCCCATGGAATCCAACAAGGGCTGGAAACTCGGCGAGGTGACCGACTATATGACCGCTGCTTTCGATTCGGCCTACACGACATCTTTTTTTGTGGTCATGAGCAAAGATAAATGGGAATCGCTGCCGGCCGATGTCCAGCAGGCGATCGAGGCAATCAATGCCGAGTGGGCCGTCAAACACGGCGAGGCGTGGGATACCAGTGACATGCTGGGGATGAAGTATTTCCTCAGCCAGGGGGGCGAGATCATCGGCCTCGACGAGAAGGAACAGGCCCGCTGGAAAAAAGCGGTCGAACCCATCATCAGTGATTATGTGGTCGATGCCAAAAAGAAGGGGATCGGCAACGCCCAGGAAGTCGTCGATACCATCGTCAAGACCCTGGGCGAACTTCAGTAAGTCCCTTTCAAAAGGAGCCGCCCAGGCGGCTCCATTATTCCCCACCCTAAACAGTGAACGAGTGGAAATGAACATCCTGATCAAGTTATCCGGACGATTGCGGAACGTGTTGAAGGGTCTGGGCGCTGTCTGTCTGATGGGGATGACCCTGCTGACCTGTGCCGATGTGGTCGGCCGCTACCTGGGGCACCCCATCTTGGGATCGGTCGAGATCGTCGGTTTCATGGCCACGTTGACAGCGGCCCTGGCCCTGCCCTACACCCATCAAGCCAGGGGGCACGCCGGCGTCGAAATCCTTGTTCGCCTGCTTTCCACGCGGACCCAGGCCATCATCGAACTGTGCACCCATGCGGTCAGTCTGCTGCTGTTTGCCGTCGTCACCTGGCGCATGACCCGCTATGCCGCAACCATTCATCGTTCCGGCGAAGTGTCCATGAACCTTGAATTCCCCCTGCATTCAATTATTTTTCTCACCGCTTTCTGCTTTCTGGTGCTCACGTTGACCATCCTCGAAGACGTCATCAACAATATCAAACTGCTAATGGGTAAGAAATGAGTCCTACACTGGTTGGAATCCTTGGCCTGCTGATCATGCTGGCGATTTTCCTGACCCGGATGCCTGTGGCCTACGTCATGATCCTTGTAGGTTGGGTGGGTTTCAGTTCGATGATCTCCGTTAAAGGCGGCTTGAACCTGCTGTCCAGAAATATCTATGAAACCTTTTCATCATACGGCCTGACCACCATCCCCTTATTCATTCTGATGGGCCAGCTGGCCTTCAACAGCGGCATCGGCAAACGGCTGTATGCCACGGCCTACAAATTTTTAGGCAGCACGCGGGGCGGGCTGGCCATGGCCACGGTTACCGCCTGTACTGCCTTCGGGGCGGTATGCGGGTCGAGCCCGGCTACCGCCGCCACCATGGCCACCGTGGGATTGCCGGAGATGAAACGCTACCGCTACGCGGATGAACTGAGTTCCGGATCGGTGGCCTCCGGCGGGGGACTGGGCATGATCATGCCGCCCAGCGTGGTGTTGATCGTTTACGGCATCCTGACCGAGCAATCCATCGGCGCGCTGTTCGTGGCCGGCATCCTCCCGGCCATCGTCATGACGATTCTTTTCATTATTACCATCTTTATTCACTGCCGGCTGTATCCGGATCAGGGTCCCCCCGGCGAAACATTCACCTGGGGAGAGAAATTCCGATCACTGACCGGCATGGGTGACACCGTACTGGTCTTCATCCTGGTGATGGCGGGCCTGTTTTTCGGATTTTTTACACCGACGGAAGCGGCAGCCGTGGGTGTCTTCGGGGTTCTGGCCGTCTCTGTTGTCCGCAGGCAACTGAGTTGGGATGGTTTCGTCAAGTCCTTGTACGAAACCCTGCGCACATCCTGCATGGTCATGTTTCTGATTGCCGGTGCCGTGGTATTAGGCAAATTCCTGGCCGTTACGCGGATCCCCTATGACATCGCCGCCTGGGTCGGCGATCTCGACCTGCCGCCATTTCTGATTCTGGCTACTGTTGTCGGCGTGTATCTGCTCGGCGGCTGCATTATGGACGCGCTCGCCCTGGTGATGCTGACGATCCCCATTTTTTATCCCATCGTGATCACGCAACTGGGCTATGACCCCATCTGGTTCGGCGTCATCATCGTACTCGTGACCCAAATGGGCGTAATCACACCGCCGGTCGGCATCAATGTCTACGTCGTCTACGGGGTCGCTCAGAGTGCGGTAGGAGGTATTCCGCTGGAGGCGATTTTCAAAGGCATCATTCCCTTCCTCATCGCCATCATCGCAGGAACGATCCTCATGACCCTATTCCCCCAGATCATCACCTGGTTACCCGATCTCATGTACTGACCGATGGAGGCCCATGATGCTTGCCAACCAGCCATACTGGAACCCGGTTCTGGAAACGGCGGACCCGGAGCGCCTGCGGGCGCTGCAATTGAAAAAATTTAAAAAAATTTTCCGTTGGGCCTATGACCAATCGCGGTTTCACCGCGCGCTGTATGACCGGGCCGGTATTGGGCCTGAGGATATTCGAAATCGTGAAGATATCCGCCATGTGCCCAAGGTGGAAAAATCCATGATGCGCGACATCCAGCGCAAGGACCCCTTTCCTTATGGGGATGCACTCTGCGTACCCCTGGAGGCGGTCACGGCGTTTCGCCAGACCAGCGGGACCACCGGACAGCCGGTGTATCAGGCGGATACCTGGCAGGATTGGGAGTGGTGGGCCGAATGCTGGGCTTTCATCCTGTGGGCACAGGGGTACCGTCCATCGGATCGCGTGTTCATACCCTTTGGTTACAATATTTTTGTGGCCTTCTGGGCCGGTCATTACGCCGCCGAAAAGATCGGGTGCGAAGTCGTGCCCGGCGGCGTGTTGGACACCCAGGCCCGCATTCTGAAAATCCAGGAATTGAAAGCCACCGCCATGATGGCCACGCCCACCTATGTACTGGGCATGGCCGATACGGCCATAAGAAAAATGGGCATCGACCCATCCGGTCTGGGCATCAAGAAAATCACCTGCGCCGGTGAACCGGGCGCCAGCATTCCCGCCACCAAGAAGCGAATGCAAAACGCCTGGAACGCCCGGGTATTCGACCATGCGGGGGCGACGGAGATCGGGGCCTGGTCCTTTGAATGCGAGGCCCAGCCGGGAGGGATGCACGTCAACGACGCCTTCTTTCTGGTGGAAATCGAGGATATGGAAACCGGTGAAATCATCGATGAGCCCGGGCGTCGCGGCAAAATGATCATCACGGCACTGGATCGGTTCGCGCAACCGTGCGTTCGCTTCGATGCCAAGGATATCATTGAATGGGATACGGCCACGTGTGCCTGTGGTCGCACCTTCCGCCTGATCAAGGGGGGCGTCGTCGGACGGGCCGACGATATCACCAAGGTCAAAGGCGTACTCCTGGCCCCATCGGCCATTGAAGAAGTGGTCAGGAGCATAGACGGCCTGGGCGATGAGTACGAAGTGATCGTAGACAAGCTGGGAGATGTGGACCGCATCAAGCTCAAAGTGGAACTGCAGAGCGGTCAGGAAGATCGCGTCAAAGCGATCGAAGGCCAGCTCAAAGACCGTCTGCGCTTGAAGACCAACCTGGGGTACCGCATCGAATTCTACGACTACGGCCGGCTGCCCAGGTATGATGTCAAGGCCAGGCGGTTTAAGGATATGCGCAAACATTGATAACAAGGAGTCGTATGGCGATGGAGCCAATCCATGATTTGAAAAAAATGGATGCCGAAATCCGTCACATTAAATCGGCCGCCGAGAAACTCAGCCGCATGGGAGAAAATTTCCCGGCGCTGGCCAGAAATGCCCACCGCATTCTCGCCAGTGTCAAAATGCTGGAACTGAATATCTGCGACCCGGTCGCTCTGGACATGGATGACTGACGGCAGTGCGTCAACCCGATTGCCCTTGCATCCGAAGACCGGATCCAGCAGCGCAGGTGAAAGGCATCAAAAGCAAAGAGGCATTTTCAGGAAACAGCGCAGGCCCTGTCACATTGGTATGGCAGGGCCTGCGCGTATTTTTACGGCTGGATGATAATGGTCGGGTACAAGCCTTCCTTATCCCCCTTGGGATAAGGCTGAATGGTGTTAAAGGAGATGTTCTGGTTGCGCTGGGCGTGTCCGCGATTCAAATTTCCATCGTAAAAGGCACCGTTGGCTTCCAGAATATGGTGAATCCGCTCTTGAAATGCCGACACAAAGCTGCCTCCACTGCCTTCGAACAGCATGCTGCCCTTACATATTCGGGTGTCGATCTTTGAAAAGGCCTTGAGCGACATGGTGTTGGTTTCAAGGTCCTTGGCTTCATTGATCAGCCCCCATACCAGATGCCCGGGTGGAATGGTCAATGCCTTATGCGTATCGATGATCGTGTGGGGCATAATAATGCTGTCCTGACCGATGCTGAGCCTGGCGTTGGGTCGCCCCCGGAGAAAGCTATTGAATCCCACAAACACATTGGTCTCCAGGTCCGCTTCGATAATCTTGGCACCATGGGCGGTGACGTTGTTACCCATGAGTTTGGAGTTGATAATATAGCAGTTCTCCTGGGCATTGGCCCCCCTGCCGAGCCAGGAATTCTGGAGAAACGCACGCTGAGCCACCAAAACATTATCTCCAATATGGGTTTTAGGCTTGATGACGGCGAAGCGGTCCAGAGACGCACTCGGGGGAACCGTCACCGGCTGTTCGATGTTGACCACGTTAAACACCCGCTGAAACGCTTCCTTGCGATCTTCCACAAAATCCATGAATACGCCTTGAGGCGGGCTGCCGCTGGCAAAATAGATATAATTGTTCAATTGATTGATTGGATGGCGGTACATGAAATTGAAGTCACCGGGCTTGCGGACCCAGACGGTTCCGGGTTCGATACTCAGATGGTTGATTTCCCCGGCTTGCACATAGGAATAAGCGCCGATGACGCAGTCCCGCATGGTGGTCAGATCCACCGTCGAAAAGGGCCCCAGATAACATCCGTCCAACGGTGATCCATGGATGTTGGCATAGTGGGTGGAAACCGTGTCCCGGATAAAAAACGTCTCGAGGGTCTCCGGGTCATGGGAAAAATTGTGCACCAGGGTCTTGATCAGAAAGCAGTCATCGATCGTAATCTCTTCATCCTGATCCACCGGGATATTGAACTCCTGATATTGAAACAGGTCTCCCTTTTTTTTCAGTTCGTCACCCCGAATGTCGCTCTTGTACAGCAGGGAGTTGGTCACCCGGCATCGTCCTAAGAAATAGCTGCCGGAGAGGTTGGCGTGCTTGAACACCAGGTTCAGCGGATGATGGGGGGTGATGCCGTAAAAGGCATAAAATTTCGTCATCTGCTGCGTGGGGATAAGCTTGTAAACCAGAGGGTTTACATCAAAATCCCGTTCCCGGAGATTAATGTTAACGCGTTGGATGATCCGATCAAATAATTTTTCTAATTCTCTCATCGTTGCGCCCCGCCTGATCGTTGTGATTCGGATTCCTTCATGGCATTAAAAACCGCACTGAATACATCGGCCAACCGCAATACGCCGACGATATGAGTGCCCCGGGTGACCAGCAACGACAGATTGGAGCCGCTGGTCAACTGGTGCAAGGCATTGTCAACGGATGTGTTTTCATCCACAAACTCTCCTTCGGTGGGAGGCTGCATGAAGTCGGTCACTTTCAATTTGGCCGCCTTCGAATATACATCCAGAATCGGTGGGGAGTTTTTTAGGTATTCTTCCTGTTGCAGGGAAACGGCTTTGCGGGTGAACCCGAATTGCTTGAATTTCCGGATTTGGTCCAAATTGGCATCCCTGGGTTCCAGGGCGCAGAGGAAGTCCATCTGGCTGAGCCTGCCGATGACCCGTTTGTCCTTGTTCAGGATCAATACGGCCCTGTGGGAATATCGGCTTTGCTGATAGCTTTCCTGGGCCTTTTCCAGTGCGAGCACCGATTCAAACAGGGTCGCATCCTCGGAAACGGTAGCGTACTCCGAGATCGGCACCATTAAATCTTTGACGCGATAGTTCTTCACTGGGAGTCTCCGGATGAGAGGTTAATTCCAATCTTGAACCCGTCTTCAAGGCAGTCGTTTTTTGGCGTAACTAACATGAATGTGATGTTAAATCAATCGAAACCCCTATTATCACAAAATTAGTCAGGAAAGGGGTTGACTGACGTTCGATATGGCTTTGCGTTTCAGCCACTTCTCCGAACCATCCCTGCCTGTCGGCGACGCTAACGTATCAAAAGTGAACACCATTTTCTTGATCTTGCCCCTGCCCTGTGGTAGACAACCGCTGGCGTTCCAAAAATTTTTCCCCCACGCACAAATCGATACGATTTAAATGGGTTGAGAAGCCCCATAGAAAAATAACGAAGAGAGGAGGATCAGATTTGAAAACAAAACTGGTAAAAGACCTGATGATACCGCTGTCGGAATACGCAACGGTATCTGAAGATGCCACCCTCAGCGATGCCGTTGCGGCCTTGAAGAAATCCCAGGCGGATTTTGACCAGGCCAAGTACCGGCACAGGGCGATCCTGATCATCGGTGCCGATCAGCAGATCGTTGGCAAAGTAAATTTCCATGGAATCTTAAAAGCCCTGGAACCCAGGTATGAGGACATGTTTTCCGACAACGGCCCCATGCACATGGGATTCACCCGCAAATACCAGAAAGCCATCTTCGAGTCCTTGAAGCTGTGGCAGGACCCGCTGGACAAGATCTGCGAAAAGGCCGCCCAGATAAAAGTCAAAACCTTCATGGCCACCCCCAAAGAGAGCGAGATGATCGAGCCCGATTCCCCCTTGAGCGAGGCCATCCATCAACTGGTCATCGGTCACCACCAGTCACTGCTGGTGACCAAAGACAAGCGCGTGGTGGGGGTGCTGCGGCTGACCGATGCGGTGGAAGTCGTCATCGACGCCATCACGGCCTGTCACCAGTAGGTCAACGCAGCCAAAGGTCTGGCAACACATAGCTTTGCATTGGAGGACACAATAAATGAGCAGCGACACAGCAGCGACCCCAGCAGGCGGGCTTGGCTGGAAGAAATATATGTTTATGGCCATTGGTATAATCCTGTTTGCCATTGTTTACTATTCACCGCCCTGGCCGGATGCCCTCGATCCGGAGGGAAAAGCCTTTGCGCTCTCTCCGGAAGGCAAGGGCGCGCTGGCGGTGTTTCTGCTGGCCGCCACATGGTGGGTGTTCGAGGTGGTACCCATCGGCGTGACCAGCCTGACCATCGGTGTCCTGCAGGTGCTTTTCTTTATCCGCCCGGCCAAGGACGCCTTCAAGGATTTCATGGACCCCAGCGTGCTTTTCATCTTCGGTTCGATCGTGGTGGGCCTGGTTTTCACCAAGACCGGCCTGACCCGCCGGATCGCCTACAAGATGCTCGGTATCGTCGGTGAGAAAACCAGCATGATCTACCTGGGGTGCTTTGTCCTCACCGCCGCCTTGACCCACATCATGGCCCACACCGCCGTGGCGGCCACCATCTACCCGTTGCTGGTGGCCATCTACGCCATGTACGGCGAGGGGGACAAGCCGACCAAATTCGGCAAGGGCCTGTTTATCGGCATGGCCTACATCGCCGGCGCCGGCTCCATCGTCACCCTGCTGGGTGCCGCCCGCGGTGCCGTGGCCCTGGGCTTTTTCAATGAAGTCGCCGGAAAATCCGTCGGTTTTTTTGAACTGTCCTACTATATGGCGCCCATCGGCTGGCTGATGACCTTTCTCCTGTGGGGCTTTTTCATGGTGGTCTTGAAACCGGAAAAAAGAACCATCCCCGGCCTGCGCGAGAGAGCCAAAAGGCTGAGCGAGGATATGGGGCGCATATCTAAAAACGAAGTGACTGCCGCGGTCATCGTGGGTTCCGCCATCCTGGTACTGGGCGTATCGGCCGTGTTGAAATCCACCATGCCCGAATTTACACCGCCCCACAAGACCGCCGTGCTGCTGACATCGACGATTCTCTTCTTTGTCACGGGGCTTTTGGACATCAACGACCTGGAAGAGATTCCCTGGAACATCATCCTGCTCTTTGCCGGGGCCATGAGCATCGGGTTCTGCCTCTGGCAAACCGGTGCGGCCGAATGGATGGCCGTGAACTGGCTGACCATGTTCAAGGAGTCGACCGGATTCATCTTCGTCATGAGCATCGCCTTTTTCGTCATGATGATGACCAACTTTATCATGAACGTGGCGGCCATCGCCATCTCCCTGCCGGTGGCCCTGGTCATTGCGCCCTACCTGGGCGTGTCCGGTGAGGTCATCCTGTTTGCCTCCCTGGTGGTGGCCGGCATGCCCTTTCTCCTGCTGGTGGGCGCCGCCCCCAATGCCATCGCCTATGACTCCAAGCAGTTCACCACCGGCGAATTTTTCCTGTGGGGCATTCCGGCCAGCGTGATCTTGATGATCGTCACCGCCTTTGCGGTAAAAGTGCTCTGGCCGCTCATGGGCATGCCCATTACGACCGGCGGTTGACACGTGTAATCGTCACCACGATATCATCGACGCATCCCTGCCGCGTCATCGGCGGCAGGGATGTTTACCATCGTGCCCGCGGCGCTGTTTGGCCGGCTAACGATTTCAGCGAGGTAAACCAATGAAAAAAATTTTCGCAAAAGCGTTAATGATCCCCATCTCCAACTATGTGACGGTAAAAAAGTCGGACACCCTGGTTGACGTCCTGCAGGCCCTTGAATCGGCGCGCCAGGTCAATGCCCACGCCCATCGGGATGCCATCGTGGTCGACGACGGCGGCAACTTTCTGGGAAAAGTCACCATGATCGACATCTTCCGTGCGCTGGAGCCCGGCTACAAGAAAATCATGAAAGGGCGTGCGACCGGTACCCTGACCAACGATTTCGTCATGAAAGCGGTCAAAGAGTTCAATCTGTGGATGGAGCCGGAGCAGGATATCTGCCAGCGCGGCAGTATAAAAACCGTTGCCGAGGTCATGCATGTTCCCGATAAAGTCGAATTCATCCAGGAAAACGACACCATCGAAAAGGCGCTGAACCTTTACGTCATGGGCGTTCACCAACCCCTGATCGTCAAGAACGGCAACACCGCCACCGGTGTCCTGCGCTTCGGGGACATATTCGAAGCGGTCAGGAAAGCCCTGCTGGCCTGCCATATCGACTGATCGTTGGGTTTTTGAATGCCCCCCGCCACGGATGCCATGCTGCGTTCGAAAAGCGTGGATGGATTTCATCCATCCACGCTTTGCCTTTCTTGGGTTCCGGGTTCATCTTCACGGGGGCATGGTTTTTGGTTTTCAGCCCTCCAGAATCCGACCGTCGACCTTCAACCTCAATCCCTTGATCGGCGCCCTACCCTTTACACCCTGGAAAAAAGCCCGACACGCCTTTCTCCCCATTGAGTTTTCCATTCCTCTTTAATTCAATAATAACATATTATTATAAGCTGTTATGCACTCTTCATATCCAGGGCTGAAATGGCATGTCCATTGCTCAATGGTTTTTCATAGTGAGCATTCGTCATCTACCATTCAAACTGACCATATAGAAAGGAGCAACCCATGACACAGACAATGAAGATTATGGCGGCGGTGGATTTGTCGGATTATTCCGCAGCGATTGTCCGGTACAGTGTGTGGCTGGCCATGCGACTGGAAGCGGACCTGATGCTGGTCAATGTGATCAATCAGCGTGACCTGGACATGGTTCAGCGGGCCATGACCGGATATGAGGCCTTCTCTTATCCGAATTACCTTTCCGAACAGGTGAAAAGCCGCGAGACCAGCATGAAAGCGATCATCGAGGCGGTTTATCCGGACATGGTCAATTGCAGCTACCTGGTCCAGGCCGGCATTCCCTACCGGGAACTGCTCGCGGTGATTGAAAGCGAGAAGCCGACGCTGATCGTCATGGGCACCAAGGGGCGCAGCAACCTGGCCGACGTGGTGGTCGGTTCAACGGCACGCAAGATGTATCGTCGCTCGCCGATCCCGTTGCTCACGGTGCCGGCCGGCTTCAAAGAACTGCCCTGAGAAAAAGCCAAATGCCTGTCTGTCCCTTTTGGGGCTCGATACGGCAAAGCACAAGAAAAGGAGGAAACCATGCTGATCAGATACTGGATGAGCACGCCGGTGGTAACCGTAGAAAAAAAAGAGTCCATGCAGCAGGCGGCCACCTTGATGAAAGAGAACCGCATCCGCCTGCTTCCGGTGGTCGACAAGGGCAGGCTTTGCGGCATCATCAGCGACCGTGACCTGAAGCGTGCATCGGCGTCGGATGCCACCAGCCTGGATGTGCACGAACTGCTTTACCTGATTTCAAAAATAAAGATCGCCGACATCATGACCCGCAATGTGATCACGGTGCATCGGGACTGGACCGTTGAGGAAGCCGCGGACCTTCTGCTGTCGCGCAAAATATCCGGCGCACCCGTCGTCGACGACGATGGCCAGTTGTGCGGAGTCATCACCCAGACGGATCTGTTCAAGGCCACCTTGTACATTACCGGCCTGAAAAAGCAGGGCTTTCACCTGGCCTTCGTCCTTGAAGATACCCCCGGCTCGATCATGGACATCGTCAATGTCATTCGGGAATTCGGCGGGCGCATGGCCAGCATCCTCTCTACCTATGAACGGGCGCCCGCCGGATACCGCAACGTCTACTTACGGTTTTATGGCATGTCGAGAGATCGAATCGATGAGATGCTGAGTATTCTCAAGGCCAAGGCCAAGCTGCGCTACATGGTGGATCACCGCGAAAACCGGCGCACGCTGTTCGATACCCATTGATGCGAATATGAGCAGTAACACGTCCAACCATAGGAGGAGTAACCGATGGCACCCAGACAAAAACGCCTGCTGCTGGCCGTGGACGGTTCCGAACGGGCCTTGCAGACCGTGCGCTACGCAGCGGAAGAGGAAGCCTTCAAAGACATGAAGATCGTTCTGTTCCACGTATTCAACAGTATTCCGGATGCCTATTACGATCTGGAAAAAGAGCCCAAGAGCGTCAAGGTGGTCCGCCACGTGCGCAGTTGGGAGGTCCAGCAGAAAAAAAATATCCGCACGTACATGGAGAATGCCAGGCAGATGCTGCTGGATGCCGGGCATCCCGAGACGGCCGTTGAAATAAAAATCCAGAATCGCAAGAAAGGGGTGGCCCGGGACATCATCAGCGAGGCCCAAAACGGTTACGATGCGATCCTGGTCCGCCGCCGGGGTTTCACCGACCTGAAGAACGTCACCGTGGGCAGCGTCACCAACAAACTGATGGAAAAGCTTTCCTTTATACCAGTACTCATCGCCGGCAGAAAACCGATCAACAAAAAAGTGCTGGTGGCGGTGGACGGTTCCCCCTGCGCCAACCGGGCGGTAACGTTCGTGGCCGATTTGCTCGGACCGCTGGATGGTTATCTCGTGCGATTGGTCCACGTCATTCGCGGCGGTTCAAAATCGGACGTGTTGGCCTTCGAAGAGAATGGTCTCACGGACACCGGTTCCGTCTTCAAAGAGCCGGTGAAACTTCTGACCGCTGCCGGATTCGATCCCAAGAACATCTCCACCAAGACCATTACCGGTGTGCTGAGCAGAGCCGGTGCCATCGTCAACAGCGCAGAAAAGGGTGGCTGGGGCACCATTGTAGTCGGCAGGCGGGGGTTGTCCGGTGTCAGCGACTTCTTCATGGGCCGGGTGAGCAACAAGGTGGTCCATGCGGGGCGCAAGGATACGGTATGGATCGTGACATAATAGCTGAGTGCTGAGTGCTGAGTGCTGAGTGAAAAAAATTGTCGAATTGATGTGTCAAGCATGAATGGCGAGGAGAACGATGAGCGTAGACGGACTGGATGTTGTTTTCCACCCCACATCCATCGCCCTGGTCGGTGCTTCGGAAAGACCGGGGTCGGTGGGACAGGCGGTGATGCGCAATCTGATCGACAGTGGATTTAACGGCCCGGTATACCCGGTCAACGAACGACAGGCGTCGATCATGGGCAAAAGCGCCTATTCCGCCTTGAGCCGCATTGAAGAACCGGTGGACCTGGTGGTGGTGGCCACCCCCATGACCACGGTGCCTGAAATCATCGCCGAGTGCGGCCGGATCCAAGCCGCCGGCGCGGTCATCATCTCGGCCGGTGGAAAGGAAACCGGCCAGCAGGGTCGTCATCTGGAAGCCAGGATCCGAGAAACCGCTGCAGGAGCGGGGTTGAGAATCATCGGGCCCAATTGCCTGGGCATCATGTGCGGGGCTTCCCGGCTGAATGCCAGCTTTGCCGCACGGATGCCCCTGGACGGCAAATTGGCCTTCATATCCCAAAGCGGAGCAATCTGCGCGGCCATTTTGGACTTTTCGATCAAAGCGCATATCGGTTTCAGCCACTTTATCAGTCTGGGTTCGATGCTTGACGTGGATTTTGGCGACATCATCGATTACCTGGGGGCGGATCCGACAGTCAGCAGCATCG
Organism: Desulfosarcina sp.; assembly: GCF_055467485.1. Classification (NCBI taxonomy): domain Bacteria; kingdom Pseudomonadati; phylum Thermodesulfobacteriota; class Desulfobacteria; order Desulfobacterales; family Desulfosarcinaceae; genus Desulfosarcina; species Desulfosarcina sp. The sequence continues at coordinate 42,186 of NZ_JBUOIV010000031.1, forward strand.
TCATGTATGTGGAGAACTTGACCCGTCACCGCAATTTTATGAGTGCCGCCCGTGCGGTGAGCCGCGTCAAGCCGATCATCGCCTTAAAGGCCGGAAGGAGCCGGGCCGGTGCAATGGCAGCCGCTTCGCACACCGGCGCCATGGCCGGTGAAGATGCGGTCTACGATGCGGCGTTCCAGCGAGCCGGCATCGTCCGGGTCAGAACCTTCGAAGAGCTTTTCGACGCCGCCGAGATTCTCTCCCGCAAGCATCGGTTCAAGGGTCCGGGCCTGGCCGTGCTCACCAATGCCGGCGGACCGGGCGTCATGGCAGCCGATGCGCTTTCCGACTACGACATGGAGCCGGCAACGTTGCATCCGGAAACCATCCAGGCACTGGATGCGGCCCTGCCTGAATACTGGAGCCATGGAAACCCCGTTGATATCCTGGGCGATGCCTCACCCGAGCGCTATCAGGCGGCCGTTTCGATTCTCATCCAGGCCAAGGAGGTCCAGGGCCTGCTGGTCATGCTGGCGCCCCAGGCCATGACCGATGCCGGCAATGTCGCACGGCTTTTGGTCGATCAACTGACCCATGCCAGCATCCCTGTGCTCACGTCCTGGATGGGTGGCGTAGACGTGGAAAAGGGACGGGAAATCTTCAACCGGGCCGGTATTGCCACCTTCGACACCCCGGAACGGGCCGTGCGCGCATTCATGAACCTGCATCGCCATGCCCGCAGCATCGAAATGCTCCAGCAGATTCCACCACGTCTATCCACGCGGATCCGCGTGGACCGGGAGGCCGCCAGCCGCCTGGTTGAAAAGGGCCTGGCCTCCGCAAACGGCCTGCTCATGGAAACGGAAGCCAAATCCCTGATCACGGCCTATGGCATTCCGGTGAATCCAACCGCTGCAGCTGTTTCAGCCGACGAAGCCGCCGCCATTGCACACGGGTATGGATTTCCCGTGGTAATGAAAATTCTGTCACGGACCATCATTCACAAATCGGATGCCGGCGGTGTCGCTTTGAATCTGAATACCGGTGACGAGGTAAAAAAGACCTTTACCGATATGGTCGCCAAGGCGCACACCGCATTCCCGCATGCTGAAATCGAGGGTGTGACCATTCAGCCCATGATCCCCACACCGCACGGCGAACTGATTCTGGGGGTCAAGAAGGATCCGGACTTCGGCCCGGTGATCCTGTTCGGTATGGGAGGCGTGCTGGCCGAACTATTGAACGACCGTGCCATCGCCCTGCCTCCCTTGAACCGTCTGCTGGCCGCCCGACTCATGGAGGGCACCCGCATCGACCGACTGCTCAAAGGCTACCGCAACCACCCGCCAGCCGACCGTGAGCGCCTGGAGGAAGTATTGATTCGCCTTGCCCAATTGGCCACCGACTTCCCGCAGATTGCCGAACTGGACATCAACCCGATGGTCATTCAACACGGCCGGCCGATCGCTGTCGATGCCCGCGTCGTTATCAAGCCGGCGAGTGTCCCGGCGCCGATGCATCTGGCGGTCAGTCCCTATCCGGCCCAGTATGAATCCCGGGTACGCGTGGCGGACATCGGCGAGCTGCTGATTCGCCCCATCCGTCCTGACGACGCCCCGTTGCTGGTGGAATTGTTCGACACGCTGTCGCCCCAGAGCATCTACTACCGGTTCTTTTCTCCCATGAAACAGCTTTCACCCACCATGCTGGCCCGTTTCACGCAGATCGACTACGACCGTGAGGTCGCCCTGGTGGCCATTTTAGAGTCGGGGAATTCGGAGAAAATGCTGGGGGCCGCCCGCGTTATCCTGCAGCACAACCTCAAGGATGCGGAATTTGCGGTCCTTGTGGGTGACCCCTGGCACGGCAAGGGCATCGGGGCCAACCTGTTGGCCACTTGCCTGAACATCGCCCGGGACCGCCGGTTCAGAATCATCTGGGGGACCGTGCTGGCCGAGAACAAAGGCATGCTGGCATTAGGCCGCAAGCTTGGTTTTTCCATCAAGCGCGGCGGACAGTCCGGTGAGTTCGATTTGACCCTGGACATGACCCAGTTGCCGTCCGGGACCTCTTTTTCAGCCTGAACCGCGCTGACCGACGAACTGAAAATCGATTTTCACCATGCGGTGCTGAGCCGTTCTGCCGGAACAGACAGACGATTTCACGCAGCTTGTCGGTGCGACGCAACGGTCCCGCTCGTCGGAGCCGCAGGGAGGCTTCAATCACGACGGATAGACATGCATGCCAGGCCTCATATAGATGGCTGAAAATGGGAATAAGAAATAAAATCCTCATCGCCGATCGAAATCCGCATATCAGGGATTATCTCAAGCGCGAATTGTCGTCCTGCGGATACCATGTTTACCCGGTCGAAAACCCAAAGGAACTGCTGAAGCTGATATACAGCCGCAGCGCGATCGACCTGCTCGTGCTGGACCCTGACTTTCCGGGTGTGGACCTGATCGAAACGGCCAGGAAAATCGCAAACCGGATCCCTCAGCTGCCGGTGATCCTCTATTGCATTCGAGGAGCCGACGATCTCTCCAATTTTAATACGGGAAACGTGTTTCGTGTTGAAAAAAACGGCCAAAGCATCGACGTTCTCAAAGCGGTCATCCACAATATGCTGCGCCATGCCGCCGCCCATTCGACGTCTTCCCTGAAGGTTCGGTGCTGAAGCAGCCGACGGCCGTCGTCTTCCGTTCAGGACATCTGCATCTTACCCGACAGGCTTATACAATTTGCAAAACATGCTGACATGGCGATTCTATTACCCCAGCCTGGTGTTCGAGCAGGAGAATGAACAACACCCTGATGCACGGGTATTGACCGGAAAGATAAAGCTGCACGTTCAATGGCGCACGTCCGTATCATGGCTGCAGGGAGTAGAGAAAATGTTGCGATAAACCCGTCTTTGCATTCCAGGCGCCGCCCCCTCGCATTGATCCTCTTTTTTGCTCTCTCTGACGGCAGGCGACTCACCCTACCGGCCGAGTTTATCCATACACCGGGGAACCGAACAGGGATCGACCGCTGCAAACCATGATGGTCCGCTGTTTACAGGTTGTAAAGAATACGGACAGACAGGAAGGTTTGCAGGTCGTGCCCGAAGCACATTTCTATCTTGATTCATTACCTATTTTGGCGGCTTTGCAATCAACATGCCCTTGGCATCAACCTTGCTCAACCGGAAAAAAACGACCTTTACCGACGAGCGGCTGACCCAATGAAAAAATCTCCATATACCAGCGTCAGGCGTTTTGTGCTGATCAACATGATTGTCGTACCGTTTTTACCGTTTCTGATCGTCATCGGCATCGGCTATCATCATTTTTCCAGTTCCATTGAAAACAGCACCATCGCATCCATGAAACGCATCGTGGGGGATCATCGGCAGATGATTTCCTCCTTTTTGGATGAGCGCAAAAACGATCTGGAACTGATCGCCAACACGGTCAGCTTCGATGAACTGGCCCGGGCCGACCGGCTGGCAGTCATTTTCAGCCAGCTGCAGAAAACCTCGAGCGCCTTTTCGGATCTGGGCATCTTCGACGAAAACGGATTGCACGTGGCCTATCACGGTCCGTACGATCTCACCGGCAGGCTCTACCGCGATACCGCCTGGTTTATGGAGACGATCAAAAACGGCGTCTACATCTCCGATGTCTTTCTGGGCTATCGCAACATTCCCCATTTTATCATCGCCGTGGCCGGTACACAAAACGGACGTCCCTGGATTATCCGTGCAACGGTGGACTCCCAGCGCTTCAATACGCTGGTGCGGCAGGTGCGCATCGGCAAAACCGGAGAGGCCTACCTGCTCAACAGCCAGGGGGTGCTCCAGACGGATCGGCGCAGCGGCGGCGAATTGATGCAAAAGCCTCCCGAGGCTATCCCGACGCCCCCGGCCGGCGACGACATCCACACCCGGATCCACGGCCAGGACGGTCAGAAAACCTTCCTTTACGCCACGGCCTGGCTCAAGAACCAGCAATGGCTGCTGGTGGTCCGCCAGGAAAAATCGGATGCGTTTCAGGCCCTGCGCGCCTCGTGGCTCCCGGTGGCGCTGATCTCGCTGTTCGGCGGTATATGCATCGTGTGGGCGGCGTTCACCCTGACCGGCGCCATCGTCCGTAAAATGGAAAAAACCGATGCCGAAAAAGCATCCTTGAGCCAGCAGCTCGTGGGTGCCTCGCGCCTGGCCGAACTGGGCGAAATGGCCGCCGGCTTTGCGCACGAAATCAACAACCCCTTGCAGGTGATCAACTCCGAGCTGTCTCTGGTTCGCGTGCTCGAGGCTGAAATGATCGAGGCCGGTCAGCTTATAAAGGGGGAAAACCACTCACAGATTGCCGACAGCCTGGATCAGATCAAGATCCAGATCGAACGCTGCGCCAAGATCACGCGGGCCATCTTGAAGTTCGGCCGGCAGGGAGAAGGCCATCTCGAGTCCCTGGAATTGGACAGGATCGTGCCCGAAATCATCGCCATGGTGCAGAAAAAGGCGGAAGTTCACGGAATCCAGATCGAGCGCAGCCTGCCTGAAGCTCCCATAAAAATCCAGGCCGACCCGGCGAAGCTCCAGCAAGTGCTGCTGAACCTGTTCAACAACGCCATGGACGCCATCATCGAAAAAAGCGGCAGCACGGGCGGCCTCATCCAGGTCAGCGTTCGCCAAGGAACCAACGGAATGGCTGCCGTTGACGTGAGCGACAGCGGCGCCGGGATCGCGCCCGAAAACATGGAGAAAATATTTTCTCCCTTCTTCACGACCAAGCCGGTGGGCAAAGGCACGGGGCTGGGCTTGTCCGTCTGCTACGGCATCATCGAGCAGATGGGAGGGAAATTGACCGTTTCCAGCCAGCTGGGGGTCGGCACTGAATTTACCGTGGAGCTGCCGGCTGGCCAACCGAAGCGATGAGCACCCACGTTAATATAAGGGAACCGGAGAGCGGCGGAACGATGGGCCGACCGTGGGCCAACTTAGACAATAAGGAGAACAGGGCATGGACAAGCTCAAATTGATGATCGTCGATGACGAGGAACGTTTTCTGGCAACCACGCAAAAGCTCCTCCAAAAAAAAGGGGTCGACGTGGTGACCGCGTCCAGCGGGGCCGAAGCGCTGGAGAAGCTGCGGGGTCAAAGCGTTCACGTGGTGATCCTGGACGTAAAAATGCCGGGCATGGACGGTGTGGCCACGCTCCGGGAGATCAAGCGGCAGTTTCCCATGGTGGAGGTGATCATGCTGACCGGCCACGCCACGGTAGAGTCGGCGGTGGAGGGACTCAAAACCGGCGCGGTGGATTACCTGATGAAGCCGGCGGACCTGGACCAGATTCTTGAAAAGGCCAACGACGCCTTCAGCCGGCGCATCGGCATCGAGGAGAAGATCCGGGTGGCCCGCATGCGCGGCCTGATGAAAACACCCCGGGAAATCCTTAAAAACACCTGATATCCGATCGTTGAATGGGGTGTATTCCCGGATCATCCTGGTGGGCGGATCCGGAAAGTTCAATACCTGACAGGCGATGAACAGCGTCATGCACAGGCAAGACAAAGCAGAATCTGTCGAAAAAGCGCATTTAGATGTGCAGGTTGAGCCGGGTTTGCTCCCTGAACGGCTAACCGCAATCGTTTCCCCCAATCATTGCTAAACGAACCGTTCCATCAGACGGAACGACGCCACTGAGGTTGAAATACTGGCCATGGTAAAACAGGAAAAAAAGAAGACCGGATACGATAAGTATATCGACTGGAAAATTTTCAGCATCCCCGTGGTGCTGCTTTTTGCATTACTGCTCATGCCCACGCCTTACGGCATGAAAGACGTGGGCACCGAATACCGCATCGGCCCCAAGGAGGTGGTCAATCACATTACCAGGGAACTGTTCGGCACCGGTCGTACCGATGCCCAGCAGTGGCAACTGCTGGCCGCCCAGATGATGGAGCAGAACATGAGCATGGGTGCTCTCTCCCGGGACCGCTACCTCAAGCGTGACCTCAAATGGGCCAAGAGCTACAAGATCAACGCCGACCAGGCCAACTTCGACAAGGCGCGGACCTTCATCGACACCCAGGTGAGCGACGACCAGTTCCTGCAGCTGATGCAGAACGCCCTCGCCCTGCGCAAGGAGGGGCTGAAGTACGAGAACCTCTCCGACAAGGACAAAAAGGATGCCGACACCGGCGCCTGGCATATCCAGGTGACCGCCGCCATGATCGTCTTCGTGGTGCTGTGCTTCCTGACCGAGTGCATCCCCCTGCCCAGCGTGGCCTTCTGCATGGGCCTGATTCTGGTGGCGACCGGCATCTATTCGCGGAAAGAGGTGGCCATGCTCTACTGGGACGATGCGGTGTGGTTCATCATGGGCAGCCTGATGTTCGCCGCCGCCTTCGTCAAGACCGGCGTGGACAAGCGGGTCTGCCTGATGATGTTCAAGAAGCTGGCCGTTCCCAGCGTGCGCTGGATCACGCTGGTCTTCTTCATCATCATCGCGCCCCTGGCGGCCTTCATTTCCGACCACGCCCTGGCGGCCATGTTCCTGCCCATCGGCATGCTGCTCTACCAGAACAGCCTGACCAAAGAGATTCCCGAGGATCCGGAATTGGCCAAGATGCTGATGATCTCCATCGCCATGGCCTGCAACATCGGCGGGCCAGGCGCCCCCTCCGGCGGCGCCCGCAACGTCATCATGATGACCTACCTGAACGACATGTTCGGCATGGACATCGGTTACTTTCAGTGGATGACCTACTGCTTTCCGCTGGTCTTCATCTCCATACCGATCACCTGGTTTATGGTGAACGCGCGCTTCAAGCCCAAAATCAGCTCCCTGGCCCCGGCGATGCATCAGCTGGAACAGGAAATCGGCAAGATGGGGCCCTGGAACCGCCAGCAGATTGGTGCGCTGATCATCTTTTTGGTGATGCTCTTCGGCTGGCTCACCGAGAAGACCTTTTTCGACATGGGCATATTGCCGGTGCGCCTGGGCATCGGCGTGATCGCCCTGGCCGGTGCCGTGGCCTACCTGTTTGCCGGCATCACCAACTGGCGCGACTACCAGGAACGCGTGGACTGGGGCGTGGTGTGGCTCTACGCCGGAGCGATCATCTTCGGCCGCACCCTGGACGGCACCGGTACGGCCTACTGGCTGGCCCGCAGCTTCCTGGAAGCGCTGCAGCCGCTGGGCATCGATTCCGGGCTGCCCCTGCTGGCCAGCGCCAGCGGCCTGACGGCGATCATCACCAACCTGATGGCCGACGGTCCGGCAGCGGCCGCCGTGGGTCCCGTAACCCTCAACATGGCCGGCCTGGCCCATCCCGGCACCACCTACGTGCCCTTCATGGCCATGGTCACGGCGATCAGCTCGTCGTTCGCCTACTGCCTGATCATCGGCACGCCGCCCAACGCCATCGTCTATGCCAGCGGCTACCTGGGGCCCAAGGATTTCCTGCGGGTGGGGTTGCCCATGTGGGTCATCTCCCAGGTCCTGCTCCTCGCGCTGGTGGGCCTGTACTGGGTGTTCAGAGGTTTTTCCGGCCTGCCGGTCTTCTGACCGGACGGCCCAAGGAGATACGCGTCATGCAACGGATAGAGACGGATCAACGAACGAGCGCTGCGCCGGCGGGTGTCCGGCGCAGCAGAATCGAGTACACCAAGGAGACCGAGCGGCGGGTTTTTTTCGCCATGACCGTGCTCATGCTGGTTGCCGGTATGCTCTATAAAATAGGGGTGTGGTAAAATGACGACATTTGTTTCCGAACAAGCCGGACCGTGCGGCAAAACCAACCTCATGGGTGCGCTGTCCGGGCTGACCATGTCGCCACGGCGCTGGTTTGCCGAATCTTTTCCCGTGGTCACCCCACACGAGGCGACCGCCATGCTGTTGCTTGCCGGCCTTTTTCATGCCGCCGTCGGCGCCCTGCCCCTGTCGGGCACAGGAACCCTCGTGCGCGCCGGGATACTGATGGCCAACGCCCTGGGCATGACCGTTCTGCATGCTGGCATGGCCTGGCTGGTCAGCAGGGTCGTCGGCGAGCCGCGCATGCGCTTTGCTAGCATCTGGAAGGTCTTTGCCATCGGCGCGAGCCCCACCCTGCTGATCGCATGGATACCCTTTACCTTTTTTTTCACGGAACCCTGGAGATGGGTGCTGGTCGCCCTGGGAATGATCTACGGCCTGGGCATGGGCCGGCTGAGAACCGCCCTGGTCCTGCTGATCGCCGGATCGCTGACGACCCTGCTGATGCTGTCGATCCTGCGACTGGTGGGGTCCCCCATCGCACCGGCGGCTTAGCGAATCACGGGGCAGTTCCCGGTGAACCCGATCAAAACAATCATGATTGACGGTTGTCCCTAATGGAGAACAAACATGAAAGATAAGATCAAAGTGTTAATGGTCGACGATGAAGTTCAGTTTCGTGAAACCACAAAGAAAATTTTGAATAAAAAGGGTTTCGAGACCCTCATGGCCGCCACGGGGCTGGAAGCCCTGGCCCAGCTGGCCAATGAACCGGACGTTGTCGTGTTGGACATCCGCATGCCCGGAATGGACGGCAACGAGACCCTGGCTGAAATCAAGCGCAAAAAGCCGGCCATCCCGGTGATCATGCTCACCGGTCACGGCGAAGGGGAGCTGGCCAAAAAAGCCCTGGCTCAGGGGGCCTTCGATTTTCTTTCCAAACCATTTGACGTCGAGGCGCTGGCCATGCGGATCCTGGATGCCTGCAAACAACCGGCGGCCGATGAAACCGGAAAAGACGAACACCGGGTGCGGGATGTCATGATCCCGGTGGAGGGATACACCAAACTGCTGGAGAACCAGACCGTGGCCGAGGGCATCATGGCGCTCAGGGACTCGTTCTCACCACAGATTCACACGTGCAGCATCATGGAAACCGGCCATCGCAGCCTGCTGGTGTTTGACGATGGCGGCGACCTCAAAGGCATTCTGGCGATCATCGATCTGCTGGAGGCCATCATGCCCGCTTATCTGTCCGCCCCCAAACCCTCCACGGCGGACAGCCTGCAGTACTCCCCCATGTTCTGGACGGGTATGTTCACGCGCGAGGTGAGCCGATTGGCCGACACCCCCGTGGGACAGTTGATGTCTCCGACCCCGCCCACCATCGATGCCGACGCCAACCTGATGGAGGCGGCTTACCTGATGGTCAAGAACCAGTGCCGCCGCATGGTGGTTATGGAAAATGACCGGATTGCCGGGGTCATCCGTGAACAGGACCTGTTCTTTGAAATGGAGCGGGTCTTGCGATAGCCAGTGGGGCCGGGATTGCCGGATTATATGGTTGATGGTCCGCACATCAGGGGCTGCCCGCTGCAACCGACGTGCGCACGTGGATTCCTGCACGGCCATAACGCTTCCGGTTTCTTTACATCCTGTAAAGAAACCGGACAGTGCGGCGTGCCGAAAATGAATGGTCGTATTGTCGTAAAATTATTATTCCTATCTTTTCTTATAGTTAAATTATTTTTTCACAATATCGAGTTTTGGCATAATCGTTGACAGTCGAGTCAAAGACCGGCCACCGGCCAGATCCGGGACACGGAAATAGATAGACGATGGGATTGCCCATTTTTCGATTTGCCAAGGAGGATACATGTCAAACCACAGCACTGCCGATCACGCCTACGACCCGCTTCTCGCCGACCTTGAGGATCGTGCCTGGTCATGGAAAAACAGGCCCGGATACAAGCCGATCCTGTTCATCATCGCCGCCCTGGTGTTTACCTTCGCCGTCATGATGCCGCCGACCCAGGGCATGCTGGAGATGGTCCAGACGGAAAACCCGTCCGGGTATGCCTTGCCCCAGGGAACCAGGACGATTACCGATGCCGTGAACAAGAAACTGCGTCCCGAGGCGTTCAAGACCGACAATGCGGCCAAAGCGGTGGCCTCCGAGGAAGACGGGCACAAAAAGATAAAGCCCCTGCTGACCGCCTACCAGGTGGCCCAGATGGCCAAGCTGACCGTCTGCATCCTGTTTCTGGCCGCCTTCCTGTGGGGCACCGAGTCGCTTCCCATCGGTGCCACGGATATCCTGGTGGGGGTATTGCTCTACCTGTTCGCTATTCTGCCCATGAATGAAATCTCCAGGGCCTACATGACCGACGCGGTTTTTTTCATCTTCGGCATCCTGGCCGTGGCCGTGGGGGTGGCCAAGACCGGCCTGGACAAGCGCATCGGCCTGATCCTGCTCAGCCGCATCAAAAGCGCCAAGGCCTTCGCTTTCGTCTTCATGCCCCTGCTGGCCATCTCAGCCAGCTTCCTGTCCGAGCACGCCCTGGTGGCCCTGCTCATCCCTGTGCTGATGGGCATCTACAAAGTCACCTGCAAGATGTACGGCGTCAAGAAGGACCGCGCCCTGGCCATCTTCCTGCTGCTGGGCGTCTGTTTCGCCGCCAACCACGGGGGTCCGGGTTCGCCGGCCGCCGGCGGCCGCAACGCCATCATGGTCGGCTACCTGGCCGACTACGGCATGCCCATCACCTTCCTGGAATGGATGAAATACGGCATGCCCTTCGTGCCGATCATGTCCTGGGTGATCGGCCTGTATATGTACCTGGCCCTGAAGCCCAAGTTCCTGGTCAGCAGTGTCAACCCCAGCGAAGTGGTCAAACGCGAAGTGCAGGACATGCCCAAGTTCGGCGGCCAGGAGGCCATGATGGCCGTCATCCTGGTGCTGCTGGTGGCGGCGTGGATCATCATCGGCGAGCATGCGGGGCTGGGGGGTCCCACGCTCTACGCGGTGATGGCCATGTTCGTGTGCCGCATCCTGCGCTGGGACGACATCCAGAACGGCGTGGCATTCGACGTGGTGGGCCTCTACGCCGCCGCCTGCGCCATGGGCGTGGCCCTCAAGTTCACGGGCGGCGCCCTGTGGCTGGCCAGCAGCTTCGTCAGCGTCCTGCCCGATTTTCTCACCAAGGGGGACGGCCTGGTGATCGGCGTGAGCCTGCTCACCGGCACGATGACCAACTTCATGAGCGACGGCGCCACCGTTGCCGCATTGGGACCCATTGTCCTGCCCATGGCCACCCTGGCCAACGTGAGCATCTGGAAGGTGGGACTGATCACCTCCTTTTCCTCGTCCTTCGCCAACTTCCTGGTGGTGGGCACACCCAACAACGCGATCTGTTTCGGCATGGGCAAGGACCCGGAAACCGGCGAGCGGCTGCTCGACGTCATGGATTTCGTCAAATACGGCCTGCCCGTCACCATCCTGGCATGGCTGGTGCTCTGGGTATGGACGGTCCTGGGTTACTGGAAGATCATGTCGTGGTAGCCGACCGCGTCCGTGAAGGCAAAAGGGAAGTTCGATGAAGCAGGCCCTGTACAAGAAACTGCGCTTGAAACTGATCAGCATCACCCTGGTGGTGTCCATCGGCCCCCTGATCCTGCTGGGATCGGCCATCTACTTTCAGTTCGTCAAGCTCTACAAGGAGCGCATCAAGGACCAGATCAGTCACCTGGCCCGTTCCCAGAGCAATGCCGTGGACGTTTTTTTAAAGGAGCGAACGACCATCCTGGGGATGATCGTCGAGACCCAGTCCTTCGAATCGCTCAAGGTGCAGGAAAACCTGACCCGGCTGTTCCAGCAGATCAACCAGCGGGCCGAAGGGCTGGGGCTGGTCGACCTGGGGGTCATCGACAGCCAGGGCAACCAACTGGCCTACGCCGGCCCTTATAAACTGAAGGATCTCAATTACTTTCAACAACCCTGGTTCGACGAGGTGCTGCGCCGGGGAAAGTATGTAAGCAATGTGTTCATGGGTTTCCGGCAAGTGCCCCACGTGATCATCGCCATCAAGGGATCCTGCGCGACCGACTGCTGGATCCTGCGGGCCACCATCGACTCGGACATTTTCAACCGCCTGGTGAGAAACGTCCAGGTGGGCACCGCCGGCGATGCCTATATCGTCAGCCGCGACGGCATCTTTCAGACCCATCCCCGGTTTGAAGGAGCGATTCTGGGCCCGTCCGAGATCGATCCCCGGCAGTTTGGCCAGGGCACCATGGTCCTCGAACAAAAACATGCCGGCAGCGATACCCGTTATGTGGGCGGTTCATGGCTCAAGGATGGGGAGTGGCTGCTGGTGATCAGCCAGATCGCCGGGCAGGAGGCCGGCTGGCTCAGCCGGGTGCGCGACACGGAGATCCTGATCATTTCGGGTGGCTGCATGATCATATTCATCGTCATCGTCCTGATATCCAACACCCTCGTCCGGCACCTCGAACAGACCGACCTGAAGATGAGCGAACTCAACGCCCAGCTCATCCAGCAGGACAAACTGGCCGCGTTGGGTAAAATGGCCGCAGGAATCGCCCACGAAATCAACAACCCGCTGGCGGTGATCGGCGAAAAAGCCGGCTGGATGGAGGACCTGCTGGCCGAAGAGGAGTTCAAGACCAGCCAGAACTACAACGAGTTTGCCGCCTCCATTGCCAAGATCGAGGAGCACGTGGACCGGGCGCGCAAGATCACCCACAACATGCTGGGCTTTGCCAGGCGCATGGAACCCCGTCTGGACGATGTGGATGTCAACCGCGTGCTGGAGCAGACCATCGATCTCTTGTCCAATCACGCCCGGATCAACGACATCGATATCCGCAAGCATTTTACGCAACCCCTGCCGATCATCGCCAGTGACCAGTCCCAGCTTCAGCAGGTATTCATGAACCTGATCAACAATGCCATTGACGCCATCGGCTCCGACGGTAAAATTGAAATCGAGACCGCCCTGGACAAGGACATTATCACCATCAGCATTCAGGACAACGGCCCGGGGATCCCGGAATCGGTCAAAAAGAAAATCTTCGACCCGTTCTACACCACCAAGACCACCGGCAAAGGGACCGGTCTGGGCCTTAGCATCAGCTACAGCATCATCGAAAAATTGGGCGGACGCATCACCGTGGAGAGTAGCCAGGGCAAAGGAGCGACGTTCGTCGTGTCGCTGCCGGTGGTAGTGCCGGAAAAAAAATAGGGAGGAAACACATGCATAATTTCAGAGTATTGGTTGTTGATGACGAAACGGATTTTGTTGAGACCATTGTCAACCGCCTCAACAAGCGCATGCTGGACGCCAAGGGGGTGGAAAGCGGGGAGGCCGCCGTGGACCTGTTGAAACACGAACTCTTCGACGTCGTGCTCCTAGACATCAAGATGCCCGGTGGCATGGACGGCATCGAGACCCTGCGGGAGATCAAGCGGCTCCAGCCTTTGGCCGAAGTGCTGCTGCTCACCGGCCACGCATCTGTGGAAACCAGCATCGAGGGCATGAAACTGGGCGCCTTCGACTACCTGCTCAAACCCATGAAGTTTGACGATCTGCTCATGAAGATGGCCCAGGCCTTCGAAAAGAAGGCGGCCCATGACAAGAAGATCCGGGATGCGAAGATTCATGAGCTGACCCGCTATCCCAGCCGGGTCTTCGATCAGGATTAAAGCCGATCGCGTATACTGAATCGCCCAAGAGAGGGATCCAGATGAAAAAAATAAAAGTATCCGAACTGATGGTGCCCTTGTCGGCGTATGCCAAGGTACCCCTGTCCGCAACCCTCGGGGATGCGGTCGGGGCGCTGATCCGGGCCCAGAAGGGGTTCGACCCGTCGAGATATCCGCATCGCGCCGTGCTGGTGGTCAACGACAACCACGAGGTTGTCGGAAAGATCAGCCAGGCCAACGTATTAAAGGCCCTGGAGCCCAGGTACTTCGACGAACTGGGAATGGACGGAGACATGGGCATCCACCGGCTCAGCAACTATTTTTTGAAATCCATGGTCGATAAATACAATCTGTTCGACGAACCCTTTGACGAGGCGTGTAAAAGAGCATCCCAACTGCCCATAGAAAAGGTGATGTATTCGCCCAGGGCGAGTGACTATATCGACAAGGACGACACCCTGGGTCTGGCCATCCACCGGCTGATTTTGGGCTGCCATCAGTCCCTGCTGGTTCGCGACAAAAGCCGGGTGATCGGCATCCTCAGGCTGACCGACATCTTTGCCGAGGCCGCCGCTGTCATGCATCCTGCCGGATAGACCGGCCTGAAGCGCCCGCCGGTCAAGGCTGCAACCGGAGCCGGCGGGCACTCCCCTGCCCCCCTTTGGCCCAAGCAAACGATCGCATGGATGCCATGGGTTGCCCACCCGTCAACGGCGATGTTTCTGACAATCCGGACAGATGTGGCTGCTGCGCTGGGCCACCACGATTCGTGCGACAGTGGCGCCGCAGCGCGGACAGGCTTTGCCGGTACGGCGAAAGATGTTGAGGGCTTCCGCGTTTCCCCCCGGACGACTGCCCGGCAGGTAGAAGTTGCTCTGGCCGGTGCCCAGAGAGGTGCCCAGGTTCCTCAATCCTTTGTTGAGGACTCGGGGAATGGCCAGGTGCAGGGCCCGGACCTCCTGCAGCGTGAGTGAACGGCTGATGCGTTGCGGGTGAATCCCGGCCTCCCAGAGGGCTTCATCGACGTATATATTGCCCAGGCCGGCGATAACGTGCTGGTCCAGGAGCAGCGGTTTGATCTGGCGATTCGCCGTCTTGAGCATTGCCGACAACCGTTCGGCCGTGAAGCTCGCTTCCAGCGGTTCCGGCCCCAGTCGGCCCAGGATATTCTCCGGCGCCGCGGTCAGCCAGATGCGGCCGAATTTGCGCGTGTCCTGAAAGCGCAGGGCATGCGTCCGCCCGATCTTAAGGATCACGTGCTCATGTTTATTGCGCGGCGCGTCCCGCGGCCCCCAGTTCAGCCGCCCGGTCATGCGCAGGTGGACCATCAGGGTCAGTCCGCCGGACAGCTCGAACACGATATACTTGCCCCGGCGGGTGATCTGCCGGATCGTCCGCCCCTTGATGGTTTGGCAAAACGCCGCCGGGTCCGGTTCCGCGATGGTTCGGGGCCAATACACCGCTGCGCCGGTGATCCGTCTGCCGGGAATGTTCTCCTCGCGCAGGGCATCGACGACGCTTTGGACTTCGGGCAGTTCAGGCATGGCGGCGGCAGGCTCCGGCACTGATCGCACTTGGCGTTTGCGTTGACATGGGTGTGGCTCCCACGAGCGGTGTGTTGAAAAGGGTCATGCGCGCAGCCGTTAGTCGAGTGTTTTGAAAGCGTGCACGAAGTAGGGCCTGAAGCCATGACGCGCCCACACCTTTTCCGGGCGCGGGTCTTCGGATACGTAGGCCAGTTCGAGCCGGTCGATGTCATTTTTTCGGGCAAACGTTTCCGCCTCGTTCATCAGCAGGCGGCTCAAGCCACGCCCGCGAAAGTCAGGCGAGACATCCAGGTCGATGACATACAGGTAACGCCTCTGGACGAAAATCGGCAACGCGTCTTCGATGCGGCAGGTCACGTAACCGGCCAACATGTCGTCTTGCAGGGCCACCCAGGCTAACCGTCGGGCAGTGGCCAATTCATCCTTTAACATGCCGGCCAGTTGTTCCGGATCGATGCCCGGCGTAAAGACCGGTTCAAGTCTGGCGACTTCGAAGGTGCACTGGATCCACAGGCGGGCAATGTTCGCTGCATCCCCGGCAACGGCCCTGCGCACGTTCAGGTCTTTCATGGGCACCTCCGTCGTCTCATCAATGACCATTGCGCCGGTCATGACTGTTTAGCGGCACTGCGCCCGGCCAGCCAGCCGGTCGAGAATGCCGCCTGCAAATTGTACCCGCCGGTATCGGCCTGGATATCGATCATCTCACCGGCCAAATAGAGCCCCTTCGTCTTCCTGGATTCCATTGTCCGGGGGTCGATCTCCCGGGTGTCTATTCCTCCTGCCGTAATGATCGCCTCGGCAAACGGTCTGCAGCCCGTCACTTCCAGCCGGAAATCCTTGAGCCAGGTCCGAAGGCGCCGGCGTTCCTTGGCAGATATCGTGCAGACCGGGCGCACCTCGGGGATATGGGTGCCATCCAGGCATACCGGCACCATTTCCCTGGGCATCAGCCCCCGCAGCAGGCTGCCGACGGGCCTTGTGCCCTGGGCGGCAATGTCGCGCTGCAGCCGCAAATCCAGCTTCTTCTCATCCAGAGCGGGCTTGAGGTCGATGGAAAAGGCCACGCGGCGCCCGTCGTTGAGGCTGTCGACGGCCTCACTGCTCAGGGTGAGGATCGACGGCCCGCTCACGCCATAGTCGGTGAACACGACTTCACCGAAGTGTTCCCTCTTCTTGCGGCCGTCGATCAGCATCCGGGTGTTGACGTTGCGAAGGTTGAGCCCGTTCATCCGCCGGGCTTCGTCGCCGGCGGTTTCAAGCGGGACCAGCGCCTGGCGGACCGGGACGATCGTATGTCCGGTGGATTCGGCCAGGCGGTAACCGTCTCCGGTCGATCCGGTAGCCGGATAGGAGGCGCCTCCGGCGGCCAGGACAACGGCATCACAGGCGATCTCCCTGCCCTGAGAAATCACGCCGGCGATGCGCCCATGACGGGTCAGCAGGTTGCTCGCAGCAGCGGAATGGACGATCCGGACACCGGCGCGTTTACACCATTTCAAGAGCGCACGATGAACATCCGGCGCCTTGCCGCTTGCCGGGAAAACACGCCCGCCCCTTTCGGTGACCAGCTGCAGGCCCAGCCCATTGAAAAAAGCCATGAGTTCACCATTGAAAAAGCGGGCGAAAACCTGGCGGAGGAAAGGGCCCGTCTTGCCGAAATGAGATATGAAATCGGAGACCTCGGCAATATTGGTGATATTGCAGCGTCCCTTTCCGGTAATACAAAGCTTGAGGCCGGTCCGCTTCATTTTTTCAAGCAGAAACGTCTCCGCGCCCGCTTCAGCCGCCTGCCCGGCAGCCATCAATCCTGCCGGGCCGCCGCCGATGACAATCACTTTTCGTGCGTTCATATTCATTGGTTCTCAGGATAATCCTCAACCTGCTTCAGGGCAATGGATGACAGACATGCAAAGGCCTTGACCGGCAACCGTCATGTCCGGGCAGGATGCCGGATGCGGCGCCCCGCCCTGTTTTTCTCCCGCCAGGCTGCGTTCGTCTGCACACGGACCATAATCATCGGCAGGCGCCTTCACCAGTGGACGATTTCACCGTCATCGAACACCATCGACGAATGGGCTTGCCGGTGATTGATGAAAATGTTGCCCTTGGGGAATCCGGCACGCGTCGATATGCTGTCGGCGATCGTTTCCAGCATCGTCGCAACCACCGCGCTATCGTTAAAATCCGGCGTCAGCAGGTCGACGATCAACGGATGACGGCCTTGAGGCTGGTAAGCGGGAGCCGCATCACCCTTTGCGTAATGTCCGGGAAGCAAGAACTCCCAGGTCGTGTGCACGTGATAAAGCTCGACACCCGTCTTTCTCGATACGTCCGTCGATATTCCTTGGATGATGCGGGGAATATCCATCGGCGTTTCAAATGGCAGGGATTTGATATGGATAAAAGGCATGGGCAATCCTCCCGCATTCGGGGCCGCCGGCCGAAAGGTGAAAAGCATGGTCGCGGCCGGGTTCCTTTCTTGGGGGCGTCCACACCGCGAGTGACGCGCGGCCAATTGCC
>NZ_JBUOIV010000032.1:0-58947 GCF_055467485.1 Desulfosarcina sp.
ATCGACCTGTTCATCGAGCACAAGCTGTTGTACGGTCCGGGCAAGGCGGCCAATGCGGGCGGGGTGTCGGTATCGGGTCTGGAGATGACCCAGAACTCGATGCGGCTGTCCTGGACGCGCGAGGAGGTGGACACCCGGCTGCAGATGATCATGAAGAGCATCCACCAGACCTGTCTGAATGCGGCCGAGCAGTACGGCACGCCGGGCAACTACATGAACGGGGCCAACATCGCCGGCTTCGTCAAGGTGGTGGACGCCATGATCGACCAGGGCGTGGTATGATCGCTGCTGCAGAACGTGACTGATTGCCGTCTATCGCCGAGGGATAAAAAAAACGGCATCCGATGACAACGGATGCCGTTTTCGCTTTTTGTCTATGTCAGTTGGCTAAGCTCTTACCACATTGGCGGCAGCTGGGCCACGGTCGGTATTCTCCACGTCGAAGGTCACCCGATCTCCTTCCGACAGGGTTTTGAAACCCTCAGCCTGAATGGAAGAGAAATGAACGAAGATGTCGCCCTGACCTCCCTCCTGTTCGATGAAACCAAACCCCTTTTTGTCACTGAACCATTTTACAACACCGTTTGCCATTTCTGCAGCCTCCTTGAAAAAAAGTAAACATATCGGTCTCGAACGTTGCCTGCCATCGTTTACCCGGTTTTTGAAAAAACGTTACGCGTGGCCAAACCGCATTGGCACTCGACGATATTTCTCATTCGTTAGGGTCGACATGCGCGTTTCCGCCACATTTAAAACCTGTCTTGCCGGCACGAACGACAGTTTTCATTATCCCGGTAACGATGAACACCCCCATTTGCATGACCGACCGACCGAGAAGTCGGTCCTCGCAAAATTAATGGAATTTATCATCAACAGGCTGTTGAAAACCACTGCGCGCGGCCAACCATCATTACCATTCGACCCGACATGACCACGAATCACACATAAACTCCATTGTTTCGCCGAATGTTGCCTTGCCAGCGCTCACAGTGCTTTTCAGCAGCTGTTATGGATCCCGTTAAACTGTTCAGTTCAAATTAAACCACCCTCCACCAGCCGGTTCAAGAGAAGGGGTTTTCCTGTGCGGAGCCTCTAATTACATGCCGTACACAGAGTAGATGCCCCTTCCCGCGCGTCGCATTTTGCCTTTTTTACAGGCGCGATGGACGATATTGCTGATCTGCTTTTCGGTAAAGCCGGATTTCCCTCTCAAGGCTTCCACGGAGATTCCTTTTTTAAACCGTTTCATGATCGTGAGCACCTGATCCGTGGGGGTAAGGGCTTTTCCCTTTGGAGCGGCCTTTTTTTTGGCAGCCGGCGCCGCTTTTTTCTTTGGGGCGGCTGCGGGGGATGTTTTTTCAAATGCATTGGCCATGGCTTCGGTTTTCTTGGCCAGCGTATTCAACTGTCGGGCGACGGTTTTTAGGTCTTTGGCAATTTTTTTCATAACCGGAGTCCTCCATGTAAAGGGGTGTGCGATTGCTTTTTTCTTACAGCCATATATTAGGAAAGGACGAGACGCTGCTCGGTAGATAGACGACTCAAAGATTCAGGCGGGCAGCAGCTCGGTTGATTTTTTTGTCTTTCGTCGGCCTGGTAAACGCCGCTCGATTCTCGGTTGATGTGGCGTTGCCAGACCGGGAAGCACCGCAGGTGAAAATGAAAACCTGCCTGAAAGTCTCCTGAGAACAGGATATGCAGGCGCTGAAGTGAGCATAATGGATCGATGGGGAAATGTCAAGCACCCAGAATATCACCGAAAAATGATCTGTCTGAATGATCGGGCCTCTTTGTTTTAGAAGGAGAACAACAATTCGTTACAGCGAAATGAGCATACGATTCGCACATCGGCAGGCAACCGACCTACCAGACCTTTACCGGTCCGGTATCCAGATGAACGAAATTCGATTCGGGATAGTAGCCGACACCACCGCATCGAAGGTTTACAGCGATCTGGCGAAGGGCGGCAGTCTCGTAACCGGGGATTCGGATGTCGATGGCGCGGCCTTCCATATGCAGGCTTTTCGCGGCGACCCCTGCGGTGACTTTTCTCAGCGCCTCATTCGTGCTCGGGGAGCGGTAACCGGAAATGATGCTGAGGGGAGAGCGCGGCTTCTCCTCCAAGACGATGCGATGAAGCAGATCCAAAAGATTGGGATCCACCGGCTTGACCTCTCCGGTGCGGTGATCGCGCATGATATGACTGATCCGGTCAACCGCACGATGGATCAGCTTCCCTCTGGATCGATAACAGGTCTTAAGGGTCTCTCCGGTGTGGATATTATAAAAAGACAATATGTGGTGGTCATGGTTGGTGGGACCCACAGCTGCCAGCACCGGGTGGGTGAAGACGGTGGTCAGGATTGCTGATGCCCCCCATTTCAAAAAGTTTCTGCGGTGATTGGTAACAGATGTGAAATCTTCCATCGTCAACATTCCTTAACGTCAATTTACGGTCAGTTTCTCGTCGGGTGAACAGCGGTGATGGCGTCAATCCTGTCCGGCGAAAAACGGTACCGGGATGGTTGGTCGTTTTATTGTTTATTCGGTCGTCGGGCAAAAAAGCTTAAAAAAACATTAGGTAAAAACCGTCTGGCTGTCAAGGGGGTCGCGCGCATGCAGGCGCCTGCGACCCGACTCCCTCACAAAAAAATAAAGTGTCGGCCGGTTCAGCCGATAATAGAATATATGCCTGAGCTTCGCCTGAATGCGCGAGCCGGCGAACCGTGCATGGACAATGGCATGCATGGGATGCGGCATGGGCGAGGCTGCACACGGACAGGACCGATGATGAATAAAATTAAGCCCCGCAATCCAATCACCCGCAGAACCGGAATCGACCGGCGTTGGATCCATTCTGCCAACCACCAGCCTGAACGGCGGCGCAACAGGGACAGACGGACGGTCAGGACGCGTTCCTTTTTGGAGTCCTTTGAGGCCAACGGCGTGGCGGAAAACACCGAGCCGTTTCCCGAAATCGATATTCAGGCAAGCCGGCCAGACGAGAATCTCGCCGACGTGCCGTTCGAGGAAAAAGGGTTTTCCGAATCGCGGGAAGCCGTCTTTAAAAGGGTTGCTTCAGAGGACGGATGACCGTCGATTGTACCGCGACGAAGCGTGCTTTTCCGGTTGCTTGAAGCGGGCAGGATTCGACTACCAACCGAACAACCGTCCGGTTTGACCTCACCAACGCACCGCGCATTCTCTGGCGAGCAGCGGCCGATGCGGTCAATCGACGGGTTTTCGCCATTGGGTGGACACACCGGCCGCTCGAAGCATGGTGATGGCGTGTTGCATGTGTGCGCCGATGGTGGCCACCCCGTGTGAATCATCGCCCGGAACGATGTCTATGCCCATGCCGGCGGCTTTGTTCAAAATCGGCGCGGACAGGTAGGGCTCGTTCTCACCCCTCGACAGCGGGCGAAGGTTGAAGTCCAGGATCAGGTCCAACGCTTTGATCAATTTCAGATTCCTGACGATTTTCTCCCAGATCATCGGTCTGAGCAGCCGGGAACGGTAATCCGGATCGTATATCCGAACGATATCCAGGTGGCCCACCACGCGAGGCGTTATCGTCCGAATCATTTCGTACTGTTGATCGAAATAGGCGGCGTACAATCCATCCAGCCCACCGCAGCAATCGGCTGCCTGGTCATAGCTGGCTTTGCTGTAATCAAAGGGGATGTCGTTGACGTGGTGAACGGAACCGACCACATAGTCAGGTGAGAAGGTCTCGATCAGCGCCTTGGCATAGCGGCGGCTGCCGCCGCAATCTTCGGTTTCGAACCCGACATAGATCCGAATGGCGTCGGCATATTTTGCCTGGAGACGCCGGCAGGTGGTCATATAGCCGGCAAACCGTTCCTTGAGGGTGCCGGTGTCGAATCCGGCGTTTTTCTCTTCGGGATAGACAAAGGCATCCGACACCGGGGGCATGTGTTCGGTGATGCCCACCCAGAGATATCCCTGATCGATGTAGGCCCGGACGATCTCCTCGAGCGTGTCCGTGGCGTGGCCGCAGAACTGGCCGCTGTGGCCCCCGTGAACCGACACCGGTTGCGGAACATTCATCCGTTTATCTCCCTTCCGTTGTGACATGTCCGGCGGCTAACCATTCATTTGAGAAACGCCCGGCGAAGGCGCTTCGTCAATGGTGAAATCTTGACCGAGCAGATTGGCGATGGGGAGGAAATGGGGTTTCGGCATCGCCGACCAGCGGTACCAGCCCCACCGCTCACACTTGTCCGGTTCCTTCACCCGTGCGTCGCCGGTCGTCTGGTCGGCGATCACAAACAGGGTGACGTAGTGCTTTTTCTCGTCTTCAAAGACATCGTTGGTAAATGGCCCCATGCGCAGGTTGACGATGGACAGGCCGGTTTCTTCAAACAGCTCCCGACGGGCGCAGGCCTCGATGGATTCGCCGTACTCTAAGTGACCGCCGGGAAACTGCCAGGTGCCTGCACCGTGGGCGTTCCTGCGCTTTCCGAGGAGCACCCGCCCATCCCGGACAACGATGACGGCGACCCCGATATATGGTCTTTTTTTCTTGTTCATGGTTCCCCGATGTTGAAAAGCTGACTTAAAACCGTCTTCAGATCTCCGACATCCGTCTGACGACCTCTGTTTTCAGATCGTATACAGAATCACCAGACACCGCGTCATCTCCGCGGTCCGGCTCTTGAGTTTGTGAGGCGTATTGGAATGGAAATGGATGGATTCGCCTTTTTTCAGGATATGCACCTTGCTGCCCAGGGTGAATTCCAATTCGCCTTCCATGACGAAGATGAATTCTTCACCTTCATGCTTGTAGGCCACCGGCTTGTGATCGTGGTGAGGTTCGATGGTGACCATGAAGGCCCGCAGGTGGTCATGCTCGGCACCGGATGTCAGCGTTTCATAGGAATAGTTGCGGGTTCGGTTGACATACGCCTGGGTCCGCTGATCCCGAATCCGTTCTTTTTCCTCATCTCGCAGAAAGGTGCCTGGATCCACGCCGTAGGCGCTGGAAAGCCGCAGGATGAATGCCACCGGCGGAGAGATCTCACCGGATTCCACATCGGCAACGAATTCCGGCGTCTGGCCGGTGGCCTCGGCCAGGTGTTCCCTGGACCAGCCCTGGGCTTCGCGCAGGGCCTTGATTTTTTCTCCAAAACCGCGTTTCGCCAATTGTTCCGGTATGTCCGCGCACATGTCATCAGTCAGTCGGCGCATGATCGCCTGCCTTATGCGCGAGATCAGCAACGGCAGAAATGCCGCCGCATCGGCAACCACGCCGATGTCCGCCAGCCTGAAAATGGGAGCGGCGGGATCCCGGTTGATGGCCACGATCGTACCCGAGGCCATGATGCCGGCGGTGTATTGGACGGCACCCGAAGTGCCGATGGAGATCAGCAGGTCGGGCCTCACGGTTTTCCCCGTCTGGCCGATGAGTCGATCCTCAGCCACCCAGTGACTGAAGACCGGTGGCCGTGTGGCGGCGACCTGTCCGGCAACGGCGGCAGCCAACTGCCGCACCTGTCCGAAATTCTCCATGCTGCCCAGTCCTGCCCCACCGACCACCACCGTGCGGGCGTTTTCGATATCGTTGTCGCTCAGGGGCGCCGGTCGGCTGGAAACCAGCCGGATTCCTTTTGACGCGGGGATATCAGCCAGGGGCACTCGTTCGACGCGGCCTTTGCGGGACGTATCCTTTTTGACGGTTGCGCTGTGGGGCTGCACGGTGGCGAAACCGGTGCCGTGGCCCGGGGCATAAGTGATTTCGGCCATGATCTCCCCACCCCAGGCCGGGCAGAGGCCCACAACCGATCCATCTTCCCCCGCTCTGAGTTCCACGCAGTCCGCCATCAGTCCGGCCCTTGCGGCTGCTGCGCTTCGTGCGGCCAAGTCCCGGCCGAAGTCGGTGAGTGGAAATAACACCAGCCGGGGAGATCGTTCCTTGAATGCCGGCGCCAGGGCGTCTGCAAAAAGATGAGGCGTCGGCGAGGAGAATCGATCGTTCTCGAACAGGCAGACCCCATCCGCGCCCCAGGCGATGGCTTCATCTTCTACGGTTTCCCGGATGCCGCACGCGCCGTCATACGATGCGACCAATGGGTTGGCTTCGTGCGGCGCCAGTGAGAACATGACGACCCGGTCTCCTGTTTTCCCGGCCAGGCCGGCCGCCTTGGCCAGCACCTTGAGACTCCCGTCCAGCAGCTGCCGGGTTCGAAGGTCGCCGAATACCCAGATCTCGTTGGTTGTCGTGTCAGTCATGGTCCTCGTTTGTACGTTCCTGTAAATAGTGTCCATGAGGAAACGGTCTGTTTATCCGATCAGGCCCGCATCCACCAGTTCTCGGACCAGGGTGTCAGCCTGCGCCGCCGGTGTCCCTTCGATCCACCGGCAGGCTCTGTTTTTTTGTATCGGCTTCATGGAAAGCACCCGTGTGGGCGAGCCGGCCTCACCCACCAGCTTTGGATCGAGACCCAGCTGCCTGATGGAAACGGTCTCCACAGGCATTTCATCGAAAGCGACGGCAATGTCGCCCAGTGCCGCATCCCGTGGTGCAGCGGCAGCAGGATGGATGGTGAGTGCCGCGGGTACGACCACTTCGTATGTCTCTATAAAACCGTCCATCTTGCGTTCCACGGTGAAACCGTCAGGGGTGCCATCGATCTTGACGGCACCGGTCACCATGGGAAGATCCAGCAGCACGGCGGTCTGGGGGCCGACCTGGCCGGTGTCGCTGTCCGAGGTCCGTGCACCGAACAGCAAGAGGTCGAAAGGCGCCAGGCCGTTCACTCCGGCACACAAAGCGGTCGATGTCGCCAGGGTGTCTGAGCCGGCCAATGCCGGATCGCATAGCAGCACGGCGCGATCGGCACCGGCGGCAAGGGCTTCCCGCAGGGCTGTCTCGGCGGGGGGCGGTCCCATGCTCAGGACGGTTACCGACCCCCCGTGTTCTTCCTTCAACTTAAGGGCCGCTTCCAGTGCCGGCCGGTCAAAGGGGTTGAGGGCGCATGTATCGGCCGTGCGCACGATTTTCCCCCGGGGCGCGTTGACCACCACGGATTTGATGCAGACGATGATGTGCAAGGGGTGCTCCTTTTAGTCATCCATCCAGCACGCATTTGGCAATCACCATGCGATGGATTTCCGAGGTGCCTTCATAGATGCGGGTGACCCGCGCATCCCGGTAGTAGCGTTCCACGGGGTAGGACTTGCTGTATCCGTATCCGCCGTGGATCTGGACGGCCAGATCCGTCACCCGGGTGGCCGCTTCGGAGGCGAACAGCTTGGCCATGGCAGACTCCTTGGAAAAGGGCAGGCGCTTGTCCTTCAGGGCAGCGGCCCGGTAGACCATCAGGCGAGCGGCATCCACCTGGGTGGCCATGTCGGCGATCATGACCTGGATCGCCTGATGCCGCTGGATGGGAACCCCGAACTGCTGACGTTGCCGGGCATAGCGCACCCCCTCTTCCAGAGCCGCCTGAGCAATTCCCACCGCCTGGGCACCGATGCCCATGCGCCCGGTATCCAGCGCGGCCAGGCCGATTTTCAGGCCCATGCCTTCCTCGGCCAACAGGTTTCCCAGCGGCACCCGACAGTCGTTGAGGCGGATGGAGCAGACCGGGTTGGCCCGCATGCCGCACAGGTCCTCCAGGTCGCCCACGACAAAACCGGCGGTCCCCCGTTCGGCCACCACGACGCTGATGCCCCGACGCCCTGCAGAAGGATCCGTTCGGCAGAAGATCAGGCAGACGTCGGCGATACCGCCGTTGGTCACAAAAACTTTGTTGGCGTTGACCCGGTAAGCATCGCCGTCGGAAATGGCCGTGGCTTCGATTCCACCGGCATCGGAGCCGGCATTGGGCTCGGTCAGGCAGAAGGCGCCGATTTTTTCTCCCCGGGCCAGGGGCGGCACCCACTGTTCGATCTGCGCCTGGCTGCCGAAGGCCATGATGGGGTAGACGGCCACGCTGTTGTGGACGGTGATGCACAGGCCGATGGCGGCGCTGACCCTCGATATTTCCTCGACGATGATGGCATAGCTGACGGCGTCCAGGCCGGCACCGCCCAGCCCTTTGGGCACCTGGATGCCGAAATAGCCCAGCTTGCCCATTTTCTCGACCACTTCCCAGGGAAAGCGTGCCTCCCGGTCGATCTGTGCGGCTATCGGCCGAAGCTCGCGATCACAGAACCGTCGCACCGACTGGCGTACGGCGCGATGTTTTTCTTCCAGCAGCAAATCCATAAGGCGTCCAATCCTGTTTGGTCCCCGTGGTGGTAGTGGACGCTTTTGCAGCTATCAGAATTCATCAGGGGCGTCAATGATCCCGGACGGGTCGGAACCGAGACATCGCGCATTACCGCCTGTCGACCGCAGCGGGGGTGCCGGCGAATAGGTACGTGGTTGTACTATTCGCAGGGAACCTTTCCCGCAGCCTGGCGAGGATGGGTTGACTCCCAGTTTAAAATTGAAGCGGCCGGCAAATGGTGATACCAACGATCTCGTAACCGGACATGCAAGCGAGCAGGCATCATGGAAAACCATCCTCCGTCAATCCGTAAATACCCTGATGCGCCCCGGCCGGCGGTGGGAGCCGTGGTGTTCAAAGGTGACGCCGTCCTGTTGGTTCAGCGCGCCAACCCGCCCTCGCGGGGGATGTGGAGCATTCCCGGCGGCCGCGTCCGACTGGGCGAAACGCTCCAGACCGCCGCCGAACGGGAGATCTTCGAGGAGACCGGTGTGGTCATCCGGGCAAACGCGCCGGTTCTCGCCTTCGACGTCATTCAGAAAGACAACCGCGGCCAGGTAAAATATCACTACGTGATTGTGGATCTGGCTGCCGACTATGTCAGCGGGCAACCCCGGGCCGGAGACGATGCCGCCGATGCCCGCTGGATAACAGCAGAAGAGCTGGATGGATTGACGGTGAACCCGGCCACCCGCCGATTGCTTGCGGAACAATTCAACTTTGGGAAAATGGCTTGATGGCGGCAATAACCGACAACGACAAAGAACGGATCCGGCAATGGGGCAGGGGGCTCGACGACGATATCACCCTGCGCTATACGACCACCAGCCATGTGATGGATGGACGCTTCAAATCCTTTGTCGACCAGATGGCCGATCTGGCACCCCGTGTCCAAACGAAGAAAGACGGCGATGCGACGGTTTCCCTGCCCGCCTTGTTCGTCGGCAGCCACGTGGTCTACCAGGCCCTGCCGTTGGACCGCGAACTGGAACCGTTTCTGGCAATATTGGGCGATGGCAGCGCTTTTGCGGATCGCATCGCCCCGGACGTAAGGCAGCAACTGGTGCAGATCTCGGTACCGGCCCTGGTCAAGGTTTACATTACGCCCCACTGTTCCTTCTGCCCGGCCACCGTGTCCATGCTATTAGGCCTGGCCGCCTGTAGCGACCAGGTCTGGGTGACCGTCATCGACGGGGAGTTGTTCGCTGACGCCGCCCAAAAAGACCGTGTCAGCGCGGCGCCCACAGTTATCCTGGACGACCGGTTCCGCTGGACGGGGGCCGTGGATGCCGGTGAACTGGTCACCCTGATGTTGGGCCGGGATCCGGCCGACCTGGGTGCCGATGCCCTTCGAGGCATGATCGAAGCGGGCAACGCTGAGGGGGTGGCCGGGATGATGGCCGAACGTGGACTGATTTTTCCTGCCTTCATCGAGTTGCTGATCCACCCGCGCTGGTCCGTACGGTTAGGGGCCATGGTGTCATTCGAAACGCTGGTGGAGCGTGACCCGGGATTGGCCGGTGGGGTTGTCGAACCCTTGGTGGCGGTTTTCGCCGACCTGGACGACATGGTCAAAGGGGACCTGATTCATGTGCTGGGGGAGTCGGGAAACCGGGCGGCACTGCCGTTTTTGGAGAACGTGGCTGCCGGTGAGGTAGATGAGGAGGTGAAGGCGGCGGCAGACGAAGCCATCGAAAAAATCAAATGAGCCACGCTTCTTAAAGCAACCCCGGGGGCACCGCTGCAGGCCTTCGCCTGACCGTTTGGGCGGGGTCATGTGGGCGGGAGCGGGGTGGGGCATTTCCGCACCCGGCAAAAAAATGTTGGCAACCACGCCAAGCATGTAACTTATTGGCCGGTTGAGGCTCTATAGTCGTGGAAGGTGAAAACATGCTCAGCTTCCATCCTTACCTCCTCTCACTCCAAGAGCCCCCAACGATCCCCAATGTGTTCGGGGGCTCGCCCTTTTCCGAAGGGTTCTTGATTTTTCATAGCTGATTGTATTTCCGACCGTTTCCCTTTGCCTTGTCAACGGGGTATTTTCTTTCGTTCTCGATCAGTTTTTTCTCCACCACCTGAAAAATATCCACATCCAGTTCCCGACACAGGTAAGTCAGGAAAATAAAAATGTCGGCGATTTCCGCCCCCGCCCGATCACGGTCTGCGGCGCTTGGCGTCCGGGACGCCTCGCTGGTCTGCCACAGGAAAATTTCCTGCAGTTCGGCCGCCTCGATACCCAGGGCCTGGGCCAGGTTCTTGGGCGAGTGGAATGGTGCCCAGTCTCGCCGGTCTCTAAAATCGATAATTTTCTGTTCGAGGGTTTTCAATTGACGGTCCATTGGGTTATGCTCACTTTAAATGGCAGGGGGTTTCGGGTTGGCGATGATCCGGCCGCGCGACCGTGTGCCGGTTCTATCGGATTCGGTCGCACAAGGCAAGCGATCAAGGAGGTAAAACCATGGCTCGGGTGTCGGTCATGCAGGCAGAGGAACGCAGGGCAGGCGTGCGCGGTGCGCTGGCCGCGCTGGCGGAAAACCCGGTGAAAAACAAGGCAGTGTTGATCAAACCCAATTTCAATACGGCCGATCCGGCGCCGGGATCGACCCACAACGACACGTTGGCGGCCCTGGTCGACCAGCTTTGGGAGATGGGGGCCGCTTCCATCCAGTTGGGAGAGCGCAGCTATCCGCCTACCCGCCAGGTCATGCAACAAAAAGGGGTTGGCGCGCTCCTGGAAAAGCGCCAGGTCCAAGTGATCGATTTCGACGACTTGTCACCCGACGATTGGGTGGCGTGCCGTCCGGCCGGCACCCACTGGAAAGACGGCTTCCGCGTCGCCCGGCCGATCCTTGACGCCGAGTGCCTGGTTTCCACCGGATGCCTGAAAACCCACCAGTTCGGCGGCGTCATCACCCTTTCACTCAAGCTGCATGTGGGGGTGGTGCCGACGTTCCGCAACGGGTTCGCCTACATGCAGGAACTGCACGGTTCTCCCTATCAACAGGAGATGATCGCCGAAATCAACGCCCCTTTTTCTCCAGCGCTGATTGTGATGGACGGGATCGACACCTTCGTCGACGGCGGCCCGGCAACCGGAAAGCGGATCAAGGGCAACGTGATGCTGGCGGCCACGGACCGGGTGGCAGTGGATAGCGTCGGCGTTGCCATGCTCAAACATCTGGGCAGCAATCCCGCCGTGATGGCGCCGGGCATCTTCGAGTTGCGCCAAATCAAGCGGGCGGCCGAACTGGGAATCGGTGTCCGTTCCGCGTCGGAAATCGACTTGGTCCCGGCCGACGATGCCAGTGAAGAACTGTCCGCGGTGCTGGGCAAGATCCTGTCAAGGGGGTAGCGAAGGGCCTGTCCAGGGTGCACGAGGACGGGGAGGTTGGATTCGCGGGACGTGCCGATTTTTCATTTTGACAAGTGTCCCCCCATGGCATTAAATACGGAATCGGTTTAACCTTATGCTTGCCGGGAGACATTCTGGATGAATACCCAAACACTGATACTGACCGTTCTGGTTTTCTGGCTGATTATGGGCCTGGCCTTTTTGTCCGCCTACTCAGAAGTCAAGCGAACCGGGGGAACCCTGGTGGACGCCATGCGCAACAACGAAACCTTTTTCTTTATCATCAGTATCGTGGTGGGACTGGTGGTGGTGGCCTTCAAACTTTCCTGATTGACGGTTTGGTAAAATTTCCGTTCCGCAAGATCGATACCCGTATTATTTCCTTTCAGCCAGCCGCCTGCGTTCCCCTTCGATCCAGTCGATCCGGCTCCACAACCCCTGAAGGATGCGTACCTCCCGGTCGCTGAGCCCGGTGCGGCCGAACAGCCTCCGGAACGACCGCAGGACATGGTCAGGGTTCTGGTGATCCAGGTACGCCGCCTCCAGTAGCGTGCGGCGCATGTGCTGGAACATGTTCTCCACATCCGCGGCCTGCGCCGGCAACGCGTCGTCATTGAAGATTCCCGGGACATTCCTCGCTCCACCCATCGCCCCCTTGCGAAGTTCGTAAAGCAACAGAGAGACCGCATGCGACAGGTTCATGGATGGGTAGGCGCTGTCGGTGGGGATGGTTATGAAAAACTGGCACAGGTCCAGTTCGCTGGTGTGAAGGCCTCGGTCCTCCCGGCCGAACACGAAGGCCACGCGGCTGTCGGATGATTGGGCCAGGGCCTGTCCGGCACCTTGTTGGGGGGTTAAAAAATCCTCACGATACTTACCGAATCGGCGGGTGGTGCCGAAAGCCAGGTGGCAATCGGCCAACGCCGCTTGCAGGGTCGGGAATACCGGCGCGTGCGTCAACATCGACTCGGCCTTGAGTGCCATCCGCCGGGCGTCCAGCGACCGGTAGCCCGGGCAGGGATTTACCAGGCGAAGGTCCGAGCAACCGAAATTCATCATGCAGCGGCATACCGACCCCACATTGATCGGTCCCTGGGGTTCCACGAGAACGATGCTGAGGTTATCCATTCAACGTGCTTTCATTTTGCTGTTTTAACCCCATCTGTCAGTCGAACCACTTGAAGTCGATGTCCATCTGGGACATGGTCAGGATGGGGTTCGGGTCGTTGTCCCCGGTGGCGTCGATCTGGCGGGGTGCGGGCCGGCAGGTCAACTCATTGATGAGGTCTGTCTTGAGAATAGTCTCCAGTGCGCCGGTGTCCCTGTTTTCAGGGTCCAGCCAGGCGGTGTAGGCGCCGGGGTCGAGAATTGCCGGCATCCGGTGATGGACGGGCGCCACCGACCCGCTGGCGGCAGCGGTAATGATGGCGCAGGACAGATAGATCGCATCGGCTTTGCCCCGATCATCCCAGCGCTCCCAGATTCCGGCGAAGGCAAAGGGCCTGCTGTCCGGCAGGGTAAAGTAAAAAAGCGGATTCCCGGCTTTTTCAGCCTGGCATTCATAAAAGCCGTCGGCCGGTATCAGACAGCGGCGGCGCTTGAATGCGTCTCTAAAGCTGGGCTTGACGGCCACGGTTTCCGCCCTGGCATTGATCAGACACTGCCCCATGCCCGTGTTACTGGCCCAAGATGGTACCAGGCCCCAGTGGAGCGGTTCCAGTCGGTTTTTACCCCGGTCGCGAACAATGGCCAGCACCTGCCGGGAGGGGACGACAAGCTGGCTGACGGTGGCCGCGGCCTCGGTTTCATCGATGGGGAAAAGAGCGGTCCATTCGTCGATGGACCGACATCCCGTATACCGTACGCGCACGGCTACCTTTCTCCTTTGTCTCGCCGATGCAGACACACCTTGCCGATCACCATCGCCAGGGGCGCCAGATGGTAGATCAGATCGAAAATGTCGATGGGGCGGGAGAGCGTCCCCTGTTTGATCATGATCAGTTTTTCCCAAACATGCGGCATGGGATTGAATGGCGCCAGCAACATGAATACGGTCAGCGGTACCAGTGCGGCGTAAGGTATCTTTTTAAGCAGGTTGGCCAAAAGAAGCCCTCCGAAAGTGGGTGGCAATAAAGTTTTCAAACGCTTCGGTAAAAAAACAAGCCTGAAAATTGCACAGGTGGCCGCTGCGTGTCAACGGCGCATGATGCCGGCGAAAGGCAGCCCGACGACCGCCGGCCATCGCGGATGGCGCGCTTTTTCACAATTGGCCAACAATTCCTTTAACGATCGGCTATTTTGAGGTAATGAACAGCAGCCATGTTCGGACGGCGTTCCTTTAACCAGGACAGCATGAGGAACACGCATGAAAAGAGCCAAAGATTATATCGTCTTTCCCCTCGACGTACCCAGCTCCCGGGCTGCCAGGTCGCTGGTCAGCCTGCTTGCCGAGGATGTGGGAATGTTCAAGGTCGGCCTGGAACTGTTTATTCACTCGGGAGCCGAACTGGTGCGCTGGATTCAGCAGGCGGGTCCGGCCATGGTGTTTCTGGATTTGAAGCTTCACGATATCCCGGCAACCGTCCAACGGGCCATGGTCCAGGTGGCTGAGTTGGGTGTCCATTTCGCGACGGTTCACTGCGGCGAGAGCCGGGCGATGCTGGAGGCTGCCGTGAAAGGGGCCGGCGGACGGGTCAATGTGCTGGGGGTCACCGTGCTGACCAGTATTTCTCCTGCTGAATTGGCCGAGGCAGGCTACCGGGAACGCTATTCAAGGGATCTGCAGCAGTTGGTGATGAAAAAGGCAGCTATGGCCCGGGATGCCGGCTGTGCCGGAATTGTCTGCTCCGGCCAGGAGGTCGAAGCCATCAAGGGTGCTTTTGGAGATAGTTTTCAGGCGGTGACACCCGGCATTCGACCGATCGACGGTGGGGTCGCCGCGGACGATCAGTCCCGGATCGTCACGCCGTCCATGGCGGTTCGGCGGGGATCGGATTATCTGGTGATCGGCAGACCCATTCGGGATGCCGCCGATCCCCGGCAGGCTGCTCGGGATATCGCCGCAGAGATTCAGGGCGCCTTGACGGGCTCGTAAACAATCCGATATCTGCGTTACGCCTCATTCCTCGGAATGGAACATGAATGTTCGCCGTGGGGATGAAGGTCGAGTTCCTGTTCGCTCGCTTTCGCGGCCCGCAAGCCTTGATCTCGAATTTTTTACGAGCCCGCCGGCAAGATGAAGTTCTATGAACGAATCAGTGCTAACCCGTTGTATATCGCCACAAGGCAATCGCCAGCACCACGACGCAGATTAGGATAACGAAACGGATTTGACCGGGTGAGAAGTGCTTCATCGGGATAGCTCAAAAAACCGTCAATCTTCCCGGTCCAGCCCGAAGGCCGTGTGCAGGACCCTGACGGCCAGTTCAGTGTACTTTTCCTCGATGATGCAGGAGATGCGGATCTCGGATGTGCTGATCATGATGATGTTGATGTTTTCCCGTGCCAGGGCGTTGAACATCAGCGAAGCCACACCGGAATGGTTTTTCATTCCCACACCGATGACCGATACCTTGGCAATATGGGGATCGCCGAACACCTCCTCCGTTCCGATCTTTTCCGCCAGGCGCTGCTGCATCTCCATGGCCCGCTTATAATCCGCTTTGGGTACGGTGAAGGTCAGGTCCGTCTGGCCGGCAGCGCGAGTGTTCTGGATGATCATATCCACCAGGATCCCTGCCTCGGCAATGGGTGAGAATATCTTGGCCGCGATTCCCGGCTGGTCCGGAACCTTCTTAAGGGTAATGCGCGCCTGGTTCAGATCATGGGTCACGCCGGAAACAACCAGCTGCTCCATTACGGAATCTTCCTGAACAACCATGGTGCCTTCCTCCTCTGAAAATGATGATCGGACGTGCACGGGGATATTGTACTTCTTGGCGAACCCCACCGAACGGATCTGCAGAACCTTGGCGCCTAAGCTGGCCATGTTCAGCATCTCGTCGTAGGAGATCTCTTTGATTTTTCTCGCCCGCGGGCAGATGTTCGGATCCGCCGTGTAGATGCCGTCCACATCCGTATAAATTTCGCAAACGCCTGCATTCAAGGCCGCGGCGATGGCCACCGCCGAGGTGTCCGACCCGCCGCGGCCCAATGTGGTGATGTTGCCCTTGATGTCGCTGCCCTGAAAACCGGCCACCACGACGATATTTCGTTCGGTCAGCAAACGCTTGATCCGGTCGGTCCCGATTTCAAGGATGCGGGCGTTGCCGTATTCGCAGTCGGTGACCACTTCGGCCTGGTGTCCCAGCAGAGACTGGGCCTGGTGTCCCATGCCCCTGAGCATGATGGCCAGCAGCGCAGCGGTGGTCTGTTCGCCGGTGGCCAGCAGCACATCCAGTTCACGCCGATCCGGGGTCTCCGCGGCCTCGTTGGCCAGAGCGATGAGGCGGTCGGTTACGCCGGCCATGGCGGACAGGATCACCACCACATCGTTTCCCTGTTCGTGGGTCTTAACCACCCGATTGGCGACGTTGCGGATGCGTTGGATGTCGGCCACCGATGTGCCACCGAATTTTTGAACGATCAATGCCATGGTCTTTCACCTTCACGTCTTGACAATGAAAATCAAATTGAACGCTCCCCGCGGTAAACCGCAGAACCGGTCCTGTCTGTAACGGAACTGTTGCGAAGCACCGCAAGGATAAAAAAGCGATTTCCAGTTCGCTCGCTGACTCCGCCCCAAGCGGCGGGGAATGCGCCCGCTATGGCGGTTCAAGCCTCTATGGAGGGGCAGAGCAAACGTCGATGTCATGTAACAGATCCGATGGGTCAAGTCCATACGCAATTATGCGGATCGAGCGGGCGGTATCGCCGGTGACGGTAAAAAAGAGTTCCATGCGGCAGGCCGGCCGGTCGGCCGCATGAAGCCGCTGGGCCCATTCCACAGCGACGACGCCGTCTTCATCGAAAAGATCCAGCAACCCGATTTCATCCGGATCCGCGGGTGTCGGCAGGCGGTAGAGGTCTACATGAGAAAAAGGCAGTCTACCGGGGTATTCGTTGATCAGGGTGTAGGTGGGACTGGTAATGGTAAAGGAAGACGGAACGCCCAGCCCGCGGGCCAGTCCCTGGGCAAATGCCGTTTTCCCACTGCCCAGATCGCCGAACAGCAAGAGGACGAGGCCGTGATTCAACCGCCGGCCCATGGCCTGGCCTAAGGCGACGGTCTGGTCGTGCGCCTGGGTCTCGAACTCATGGGCATCTTCGTGATCCGGGTATGAGGGGGTGCCGCTCATTTTCCGGCAGCATCCGAATAGCAGAACAGACGGTCCCTTTCGGGCCAGAAAAGATGATCTCCACCGGTGAGAAGTTCATCCATCGCCTCAGGGAGGGTGTCGATGACCTCCGTGGCCAGGTAACCGACCGGTGCCTTTTTTTGCGCCATCCGGTCCGCGGCCAATCCATGAAGATACACGCCGGTTTGGGCGGCGGGACCGGCTTCCATGCCCTGGGTAACCAGGCCGGCGATCAGACCGGTGAGCCCGTCTCCCATCCCGCCGGCGGCCATACCCGGATTGCCGGTGGCATTGACGAAAACGTCCCCGTCGGGCCCGGCGATCACCGTGGCAGCCCCTTTGAGCACGAGATGCACCTGATACTTTTCGGCGAAGGCTCGCGCATGGCCGATGCGGTCATCCTGAATGTCAGCAGTTGAATGGCCGCTGAGCCTGGACATCTCACCGGGGTGGGGCGTGAGCACGATGGGTGATCGCCGCCTGGAAAGCACGGACGGCTGGGCGGCAATCAGGTTGAGGCCGTCCGCATCGATAACCAGTGGAAGCGGGCTTTCTTCGATCAATCGCCCGACCAGCCTGCCCGTCGAGGCCTGGGACCCCAACCCCGGCCCCATGGCCAGACAGCGTTTTCCCTCCATCAGGGAGATGACGGAGCCGTGGGCGGATTCATCCAGATACCCTTCCGCCGTCTCGGGCAATTCGACGGTCATGGCTTCGGTGACCATGGTTTCCAGCACCGGATTCAGGGATGTTGGGACTCCCAGTGTGACCAATCCGGCACCCGCGCGCATGGCAGCCGCGGCGGTCAAGGCGGCCGCACCGGTCTTCCCGGGGGACCCGGCCAGGATCAACAGGTGACCCGTGTGGCCTTTGTGGGCCGTTGCCGATCGTCGGGGGATCTGGTTCTTCAGGACCCCGGGCGTGATGAGGTGCTGACGGGAACCGACCGCTGCGGCAAGATGTCGAGGAATGCCGATGTCGATGATTTTCAACCGGCCGGTGAGGGCTCGTCCGGGATAGCACAGGTGGCCGACCTTGGCAAAGCCGAAGGTGGCCGTGGCGGCAGCCTGGATACAGGTCCCGCAGACCCGTCCGGTGTCCGAGTCCAGTCCCGAAGCGATATCCACGGCAAAGACAGGCCGGGCCTGTCGGTTGATGAAATCGATTATCGTTACGAAGTATCCCCGTACATCCGACGAGAGACCCGTACCCAGGATTGCATCGATCCAGGTGTGCTGATGGCGCATCAGCAATTGGCGGGATTGAAAGGACGTCTCGTCGGCCAGTTCCACCACCGGTACGTCCATGGTATCCAGCAGTTTGAGGTTGGCAGCGGCATCCCCTTTGATCCGGTCTCTTGACGATAGCAGGAATACCGTCGTCCGGATGCCTTTCTGGTGAAGATAGCGAGCCATGACAAACCCGTCTCCGCCGTTGTTGCCCGGGCCGGCGGCAATGCCCACGGCGCCGGGGTGATCGCGGAAGACCGCTTCCAAAAAAAAAGCCGTCGCCCCCCGGCCTGCATTTTCCATCAGCACGCGGCCCGGGATGCCAAACGATTCGATGGTCGCCCGATCCATCCGCCGCATTTCATCTGCCGTGACCAGATTCATTCTTTTCCCCCGATAGTATTCCGAAGCCGCTAGAGGCTT
This sequence comes from Desulfosarcina sp., assembly GCF_055467485.1. Classification (NCBI taxonomy): domain Bacteria; kingdom Pseudomonadati; phylum Thermodesulfobacteriota; class Desulfobacteria; order Desulfobacterales; family Desulfosarcinaceae; genus Desulfosarcina; species Desulfosarcina sp. Next base: position 18,539 of record NZ_JBUOIV010000032.1, read on the forward strand.
TGGATCAGATCGCGCATCTCCCTTACCGCCCGGTCCAAGCCTACCAGAACCGCCCGGGACACAATGCTGTGGCCGATGCTGTACTCATCGATCTCCGACAACCCTTTGAAGGCCTTGATGGTCTTGTAGCACAGCCCATGGCCGGCATTGACGCCCAGTTTGAGCTTTTTGGCAAGTTTGGCGGCGTCCACGATCCTCGCGAAAGCCTGTGTGCGCTTGGCGTTGCCGGTGGCTTCACAGAAAACACCGGTGTGAATTTCAACCAGGTTGGCACCGGCCTGGTGAGCCAGTTTGATCTGCTCCGGCTCCGGGTCGATGAAAAGGCTCACCGGAATGCCATTGTTCTGCAGGGCCCCGATGGTTTCGCCGATGTTGTTGTGAACAATCAGGTCCATTCCCCCTTCGGTGGTGACCTCCTCGCGGCTTTCGGGTACCAGGGTGACCAAATCCGGCCGCACATCCAGGGCAATGCCAACCATCTCCGAGGTGGCCGCCATCTCCAGGACCAGCTTGGTTTGGACCGTCTTGCGTAGCAACCGGACATCGCGGTCCTGAACGTGCCGCCGGTCTTCCCGCAAATGGCAGACGATGCCGTCCGCTCCGGCCAGTTCAGCGATTACAGCGGCCGCTATCGGATCCGGATAGTTCACTTTCCTGGCTTCCCTCAACGTGGCAATATGATCGATATTCACCGCTAGACCTGCCATGCGCAATCCTCCTTGCCAATCAGTTGCATCAATTCATCGCTCTTTTGTTCCATGACCGCCGCCTCTTCTTCCGAATGGATGTGATCGTAGCCTGTCAGGTGAAGAATCCCGTGAATCAACAGTTGGTAGAAACGTTCCGCCATTTCCATGCCCGCTTCAACCGCCTCCCGATGGGCCGTGTCGGCCGAAATGACCACATCGCCAAGAAGGTCGGGTGAAATTCCTGAAAACGGGCCCTCCTGCATGGGAAAAGCGATCACGTTGGTAGGGCCTGCATGGTTCAGGTAGGTCAGGTTGAATTCCGCAATCTGGGGGTCGTCCACGATCAGAATGGACAACTGGGCATCAGGATAGCCCAAGGCGTTTAAAATGCGCCTGGCTGTCATACGAATCTTTTGTTTTGCCAGTCTGTGGCGGTTTTGCCGGTTTTCGATCAGCACTTCCATTTTTAGCCTTTCCGGGGGTCATGCTGGCGCTGTCCTGGTATTCTATCCGATGGTGATGGATGCCATTCAAAATTTTGTTGAAGCTTCTGGCAATGCGGTGAAGGTCCTTCAAGGTCAGTTCACAATAATCCAGCTGGCCGTCGGAGAAAATTTTGTTGATCAGGTTCTGTACCAGGCCCTGAATTCGTGACGAGGTTGGGTTCTCCAGGGTGCGTGAGGCTGCTTCAACCACATCCGCCAGCATGACCAGTCCGGCCTCCCGGGTCTGGGGACGCGGCCCCGGATACCTGAAATCATCGATGTTGACGGCATCCTCTCCTTTAACGGCTTTGGCTTTTTCGTAAAAATAACTGATCAGGCTGGTGCCGTGGTGCTGCTGGGTGGTGTCGATAATCACCTGCCCCAGTTTGTGTTCACGCGCTATTTCAACGCCGTTCTTTACATGGGCGATCAGGATCAGGGCAGACATGGACGGGGCCAGCTTGTCGTGCTTGTTCCTGCCGTCCGACTGATTCTCGATAAAATAAAGGGGTTGTTTTAATTTGCCGATGTCGTGATAGTAGCCGCACACTTTGGCCAGGATCGGATTGGCGCCAATTTCCGTGGCCGCCGCCTCCACCAGGGACCCGACCACCATGGAGTGGTGATAGGTTCCCGGCGCCTCCAGCATCAGTCGGCGCAGGATGGGCCTGTCCAGGTTGGCCAGTTCCAGCAGGGTGATGTCGGTGGTGTAGTGAAACACCATTTCCACCACCGGTGCCATGCCTGCGGTGATGATTCCGGCACCGATTCCTCCCAAAAAAGCCACGGTCAGGTCAAAAGGCAGCGTGCTCAATGAGGCGGTACCCAGATAAACGTCGATGACAAGGGCCAGAAAGGCATTGAGCAGTCCAAGCTTTGCACCGGTCTTGATGATGATTTTTCTCTCCCGGCAATCTTGGAGCCACCAGGATGCCATGGTGCAGCTCAAAATAAAATAGATGAACGTCTCCAGGCCGCCCTGAAGCAGCATGGATGTGCACAGGGCCAGCGCCAGGGCAAAAATCAGCGCGGTTTCCCGCCCCATGAAGAGGCAGACGATCATGGCCCCGGCGGCCAGCGGGATGCCGAAACCCACCGGAGACGCCGGGCGGGACAGGGGCATGCCGAGAAACCAGGTGTCGGGCAGGGTTGTGGAAATTTTGACCACGACAATAAATGAAACCATGATGCACGATAAGAACAGCAGGTCCTTGTTGGCGGTGTTGGCGAATTCCATTCGACGTTTGAGCCGGACATGGTACTGGATGATCAATACGGCGGTCAGCAGCGCCACGGCGCCGGAACCGGCAAGAGGCACTTGATGGGCATCGGCCTGGCCTTCCATCGCCTCGAGTTTTCGAAGCTGGAGCGGCGTAACCCGCTCGCCTTCGCGCAGCAGCATCTCTCCCTTTTTAATCATATACAGGACCGGCTTGATATGCTGAGCAGCGACTTCTTTGCGCGCTTCGGTTTCGTGGCTGTTCAAGGTGACATTGGGCTGAATCAGCTGCTGGCAAAAATCAACCATGAGGTTCAGCAAGGCATAGTTCATCCCTTTGAGCAGCGGGTCGCCGACAACCCGGACCATGGTCTTGGCCTGGTCCGGTCCGTAAAACTGTTTCAGATTCATCACATGGGTTTCAGTCAAGGTCTCCACGTTGCGCAGGGTGATGCCCTTGTCTGCTTCCTTCAGCAGGATCTCCTTGTTCGCAACCACACCGGTAGAGAGCACCTGGGTGATGATGGTGGTCAGCAGTTTGGGGATGTCTGCTGCGAATCCATGTTCGATGAGGATCGAAAACATCCCGTTGCTGATCTCGATGCCCATTGCTTTTTCCAACAGGCTTTTCCTGGCCAGCATTCGCTCCGCGAGCGATACCTGCGGAAGGTCCGGGACATCGGCGGGTTCGACAGGTGCCTTGTCCGAAGCCTGTGGCGGGGCGGGTAAGGTCTTTGAGTCCCTTTCCAGGTTTTTGGTTTCCGTTTCATATATGGCGTGCAATTCATCGAAGGCAGTGTTCAGGCGGGTAACCGTGCCTTTGAGGATCTTCGGATTGAGGTCGTAGACGGGGAGCACGCTGTCCACCGCCTGGCGGCGATGGGCTTCGGTGACGGAAAGGTCTTCTATGAAAAAATCGGTTGAGGCCTTGATATCGGTTGTTACGACATCACCGATTTCATAGCGGTGCTTCTTGATGACCAATCCCGGGTAGAGGCCGGTTGTAAAAACAACCAGGATGATCACCAGCAATGCCCAACGGACATGAGGGTTCAGGCTGAAAAAATGGTTGATGGATTTTTTTTTGCGGTCACGAATCATTTTCTGATCACTTGGTGCAGCCGATCGATCCATTTGCCCATATACCGGTGAAACCGTCGGCAGGATTGCTCGGCACGTCTATTTCTTGATGCGGCTGGCTTCAAGCAATTCATAGGCGTTGATAATATCCTGGACCAGCCGGTGACGAACGACATCTTGCTTGGTAAAGTGGATGAACTGTATACCTGTTATGGGGGTCAGAATCGCTTTGGCCTCGACAAGCCCCGAAGACTTGCCTGCCGGCAGGTCGATTTGGGTGATATCACCGGTTACCACCGCTTTGGAGTTAAAACCGATCCGCGTCAAAAACATTTTCATCTGTTCCGTTGTGGTGTTTTGGGCTTCATCGAGGATAATAAACGCCTCGTTGAGGGTTCTCCCCCGCATAAAGGCCAATGGCGCAACTTCGATCACCCCGTTTTGCATCAGGGCGGCCACCTTCTCAAATCGCATCATGTCATGAAGGGCGTCATAGAGGGGCCGGAGATAGGGGTCTACCTTGTCTGTCAGGTCCCCCGGCAAAAAACCCAATGATTCACCGGCCTCCACGGCAGGCCGGGTAAGGATGATCCGGCTGACCGTTCCTTTGGAGAGAGCGGATACGGCCATGGCCATGGCCAGGTAGGTTTTCCCCGTGCCGGCAGGTCCGATGCCAAGAACGATGTCATAGTTGCGGATCGCTTCAATGTAGGCCTTCTGGCTCTGGTTTCTGGGGGTGATGGCCCGCTTTTTCGAGGTGATGTAAACCGTGTCCAGAAAGATTTTCTTCAGGTCAGCGGTGTGGTTTTCTTTCAACACGCGCAGGGCATAGTCAATATCATTGGGATAGACGGGGTACTTTTCCTTGAGCAGGCCATAGAGCTGCTCCAATACCCGACGCGCAAGATCCACCGCCACCGCTTCGCCTTTGAGATGGACGGTGTTACCGCGGGCATGAACATGAATGGCCAATAGATCCGCAAGGCGCTTGAGGTGCCCGTCCTGCTCACCAAATAGCTGCCGGGCCAGTTCGATCTCGGAAAACGTCAGTCGGGTCTGTTTGGTTTGTGTGCATTCATCCATAAGTTAGACAAGTGCTTTTCCCGTGGTTTAGAAGCGTCACCGCCAGTCAGTATGAATCGACCCCGTTGATTTGTCAAACTACCGGCCAGGCCGGTTTTGTAAATACCAATACCGCCATTGGAATATCCGACTTTTCAGGGGAATGCAAACGCCAAATTTCCCTCGATGCCTCCGGTGAAAATGCTTGACTGGGAAATACCGCTCTGTTAACGTTACCCACTTAAAAATTCAGAAACACTTTGTTTTTATTGATGATTTTATTTTTTGCGCGATACGCTCGCGAAGCTATACGGGTCCATTCACCCCCTCTGGCGGATGCCTTACCGGTAAACGGTGTTGCTTCATTCTAGGGACCAATATGAATCCTTTCGATATTCTTGTTGTCACCACTCTGACCTATGGGCTGATCCGTGGCATTTTTCGCGGCCTGGTAAGGGAGCTTTCTTCCATCATCGGCGTCCTGGGCGGATTTTATGCCGCGTATTCCTATTATCCACATATAGCCAGGTTGGCTTCTCCTTGGATCTCCGATGCCGCTTACCTCAATATTGTAAGCTACATGACGGTTTTTTCCGCTGTGGTGATCGTCGTTGCCATTCTTGCCGTGGTCATCAAATATCTTCTCAACATTGCATACCTGGGATGGGTGGACCGGGTTTGCGGCGCCTTGTTTGGACTGCTTAAAGGCGGGCTGGTCGTCTGTGTGGTATTTATTGTTCTGACCGCCTTTTTGCCTAAAGGAGCTCCGGTTGTTAAAAATGCGACCCTTTCTCCGCATGTATCGATGGTATCTGAAGTGATGGCCAAGGTGATTTCAAAGGAAATGAAAGAAAATTTCATTATTAAATTAAAGGATTTGAAAAAATCTTGGCAGACCCGGTAAAACCAGGCCGATCAGCACCCATCGCGCGCCTCGAAGCGCTGATTGAAACCCTGAGGGGTGAAGAAGGGTGTCCATGGGATAAAAAGCAGACGCCTGACACCATGGCGCGCTACCTGGTCGAGGAGGTTTACGAACTGGTAGATGCCATCATCTCCAGAGATTCGACCGCTGTTTGCGAAGAAGCCGGTGATGTCTTGTTCCAGCTTCTTTTTGTGGTCAACCTGTTCAGGGAGTCGGGTCAATTCAGCCTTTCGGACGTGGTCGAAAAAAATGTTGAAAAGATGATTCGCAGACACCCCCATGTGTTTGGCGATGTTACTGCAGAAACGCCTGCAACCGTCAGTGAAAACTGGGAAAAAATCAAGCGGAAAGAGAAGGGCGATGGCGGGTGTCATTCGGTGCTCAGTTCCATCCCCCCGAGTTTGCCCGCTCTGCTCAGGGCCTCGATGGTTTCGGAACGGGCCGCCAAAACCGGTTTTGACTGGGATGATATCTCCGGCGTGATGGCCAAGACCATGGAAGAGTGGGAGGAGTTCTCAACGGAGATCAACAATCCAGTATATGCATCCGGTAGCGACAAGGCGGCCATGGAGTTCGGTGATATCCTGTTTACCATGGTCAATGTCGCCCGGTTTGCCCGCATTCACCCGGAAACCGCCTTGATCCGGTCGATTCAAAAATTTGAAAAACGCTTCACCTACATGGAAGAAAAATCTTTCCAAGCGGGTCGGGACATCGTCAGCCTCAGCATGCAAGAAATGCACGATCTCTGGGATGAGGCCAAACAAACAGTGGGTTGATCGCCACGCGGATATCGCTGTTTTTGGTCAAAGAACCGTTTCTGCCAATGACAAAAGCCGGCTATGCAGCCGGCTTTATCTCTTAAAAACGAAAGCTTCTTTTTAAGCGTGCTCGTCTATCGGCTTTTGCTCCGGCGGCGTTCTAAAAATAACGTTCCCGTTTTTATCGTATTTTTCAAAGAAGACACCCTCATCGTCCGCATTGTAGCCACCGGTCTTGTGTTCGCCCTCGGATTCAGGTTTTGCGCTTTCTTGAGTGGTCTCGATGGGTCTTTCTTCAAGGGCTTTTTCGACCTTTTTAAGGTCGACATCCTTATTTTCTATAGCCAGATTGTTGTCCAAACGCGTCGTCGTTCTGACGGCTGATTCGCCAATTGTATTTAACATGGCAATCCCCCTTTTGTTTTCTACAAATGTGTTTGCCGTTCCTGGTGACTTTGTCCTTTCAGCAATACCAGTTGCCGGCCTGCCTTTTTGTTTATTTATTCTGCTTTACGTTCTATGGCCGCTTTGGCCAGTTCGTCGAGCCGATCCATCAACCCTTGAGAGTCGTCGACGGCGATGGATCGAATCTCCTTTTGATTGTCGCCGACGATCGTGTTGAATACAAATGCATTATCCGTATCACCGATGTTCAGGTCCGTTTTCGTATCTTGAACCTGACCGACCAACTCCTGGCCGAAGTCTGATCCGGGGTCAAAATTGGTGATCTTTTTGAGTACGCCGGCAGCCACTTTTTCCATGATCGACTGGTTTTTCGCGTCTTTTGAGATCGAAATCGCATCCGAACTGGCATCGTGGGTGTTCACATGCCGGGGATGATCCGCTCTACCCTGGCTCAATTGCCGTCGATAGACATTCAGGACGTTATGGATCTGATAGCTTTGAATATACATATGGGTTCCTCCGATTACCTTATCGGCAGGTCATGAAAAAACCTTTAGGAAAAAAGAAAAAAAAGGTAATTCGGTGTGGGTCACATCCATGGGATGCAATTCATTTTAGAGTGTAAGTATCGAATAATAAACGCGAATAAATGATTGATGGCTTTCAAATGCGATATCGGGTAAATTTTCACTTCCAAAGAAATTGACATCCGATGCATCGTCGCCGGCCGTTGCTGATCCTGAAAAAGAGGTCACCAGGTATCCGACCAGCAAGATAGATCGATAGAGCGTGCCGGGACTGGCGGTGACGCCGATGAGGGTGTTGATGCGACCGGTCAGGCCGGTTTCCTCTTGAAGCTCACGAAGAGCTGCCAGCTCCGGCGTTTCTCCGCACTCTACAAATCCACCCGGCAGGCACCACATGCCAGGTTTCGGGGCCACACGCCGTTTCACCAGCAACAGGCGATTGCGGTCATCGACAAGTACCACGCAAGCTGCCGGCACCGGATTCTCATATATGGGCTTCCGGCACCTGGCGCAATACTGGCGCATTCTTCCTTCAACCCAATTGTTTCCGAGGGGCGAGGCACAAAAATGACAAAATTGTTTGGTTTCTTTCTGCATGGGAACCCGACATCTCGTTGGTTATAGGGTGGGGGGCGAGCCGCGTCTGGCTGAAGGGAGGATTGAACCCTCCCCGCGGTAAACCGCGGGGAATGGGAACGCTATCACGGTACAAACGAACAAAACCACTGCCGTGTGAAATGCACGGGGCAGTGGTTTGCATGTTTATTCGCCTGCATGACTTCCAGGTTCAGCGTGCGCGAACCGCTGTGGCGCGCGAACTGAAAATCGATTTAATCAATCGTCAAAGTCTCCCTCCGGGCCTTCGTTGCTTTCAATTAAAGCGGCCCGTTCGGTTATTTTACCCGGTGTCCATTCTTCAGGGTCTTCAATCCGTTTGGCTTTGGGGCCCGGATCAAAACCATTGGTTTCAAGTATCGTTTCAATGGCCAGATCGGCGGTGTCTTGAGCGTTGAAAACATTGACGAGCATGTTGTAAACGAACGATTCCACCCGCTTTTCCATTCGATCCCGGATTTCCCGGGGGAGCCCCTGCAGCTTGTTTTCGAAAGGCAGGTTCAGTTTTTTGTAATTGCCTCCCTTCCATCCCTTATTGTCGGCATAGGCCACCATGGTTGCCCACATGGTCTCAGTGACCCCTTGATCGGCAATTTTTATGAAGTTGCCGTTGCCATCCAAGGCGGCATTGCCGTCATCATTGACATCGAGTCCCCATGAAATCATTTGCAGAGCGGTGGCGACATTGGCCTTGGTGGTGTTGGTGCGGTCAGCGATTTCGCGCAGGCGCTGCGAGCTGTTGCCCGAGGTGCCATGCTGTGCTCCCGATACATGGTAAACTGCCAGCGCATCGTGGATCTGTTGCGTCAGGTCTACCTGGATTCCCTGGCCACTGGCCTCGATACCGTGGACGGTCCCGTTGTTCAGGGCGATCCAGTTGGGGAATATGCCGTGCGCATTGAGTCCCTGTATCAGGAAAAGGGCCTCGGCCTTGGTTGACAGTCCCAGTTTTCCTTTTATCTCACCGATTTCAGTTTCCAACCCTGACCAGTCGGGAATAAACGGTTTCAGCTCCAGATTAGTGGTCAGGTTCTGGTCATCAGGCAGGTGGGATGCATCAATGGCAATGGAGGTGATGCCGGCTTCGAACATCGTCGGAATTTCTATTTTGGCATCCGGTATATCGGCCTTGCTTTTTATGCCATAATGATCGGCATGCAGGGCCACAGGAATGGTTATGCCCAGTTCATTGCACATCGCATCCACAATCCGGGCCATATTCCAATAATTGACCGCACAATAGGCATCGGCTCCCCCTTCGGAACGGGCAATCTCGATGATCAATGCAGAATTTGCCCGTTGCGCGGCCTTGAGCGCACCCCGGATCACAAATATATTTCTGCCGTTGGCAGCCATGCAGATGGCGTTCTTCTTTTTGATCATTGCCAGGTCGATGAATTTGCCGCTGACCAGCAGCGCCTTCGAATTGGGAAACCGTTTCTGGATATTGGGGGGTCGGCCCACGGAAACCGCTTTGTTGAATTCACTCGATGATGTCATGGTTTTCCTCCTTAAACACATTTTTCAGGATTAGGATGATGATCATTGGTCGAAGTGGAAGGTAATGACCATCCAGTCAATTTCAGGCTGTCTACAACGGCGGTCCACTGCAGATGTTCAATGGCTGAGCAACCGTCCATGCTCGGGCGGCGATTCGATAGTTGAGTGGTGCGTTTTACTCTTTTTGGGGTGATTGCTTTGACATGATCTTTTGGTTAAAGGTGTTTACCCTTTGGTTGAACTCGCTCAACTGAGCTTCGTATTGTTCCGTTCGGTCGTTGAACGCGTTGATTCTTTGATTCAGTTCCGCCCGGGTTTTGAAGTTAACCGCTTCCGGCCTTAACTTTTCAATTTGTTTTCTTTCTTCCATCAGTTGCTGGTACAAGCGGTCTAAGTCCGCTTTTTCCTTCTCAAGCGACTCCCGGCTCAGTTCGGCGGCATCGCCTGCTGCGCTGTTATCGGGAACCGCTGTGTTGGCATCGCCTGCGGATTCCGGTTGAGCCCGCTGCCCCTGCTTGGTTGCTGCTTCGACCGGTTGGCTTTCTTCGGCTTCAATCCGCTGGACCGCGGAGCGCTGTTCTTTCGGCACCTGGCTGAGGTCGTCTGTCCAGCGCTTTTGACCATTCTCATCGGTGTATTTGTATATTTCAGCGTACACCGACGCTGCGAACAATAGAGCAATGACCAGAATAAAGGCCGACATTGGTTTTTTCATGGGGAAAGCCTTTGTTGTGAGATGAAGGTGGAATACATCCACGATGAATGGTAACCATTTGAATGCCCAACTATAATGTCGGTGCCGGGTGGATGTCAAGCACCGACGCGGGTATCCAAAACAATCCATGGACAATCAGACGCACGATGAACTATTGTTTGACAATGAAATCGGCTTGTGTAGATTGAGCGAGGCCACATTGCGGCCTCTGATTCAACTGAAACCGCTGGGCACGGATTCCTCGAGCGGAAGCGCCTGCAGAAAGATATTGAAAAAATGACTTCGATCACTCGGACGGTGATTCTGATTTTCATGGTTGTCTTTTGGGGGTGTGCGCCAAAACCATTTCCGGTATCCATCCCCGGGCCGGTTCCCGAGATGCCGGGCCATCAGGCGTTCCAGGACGCCGAGCGAGCCTTTGAAAATGGCCTGTACACCGAGGCCTTGGACGGTTATAACGCCTTCTTGCGGGAAGCCTATGATGACCCTTTCGCTGATGATGCCCTGTTCAAAATTGGAAGCGCATCCCGTCTTGCCGGCCGCGACGATGATGCCATCGCCGTTTTTTCCAGGTTGAACCGTGAATTTCCAGAAAGCGTCCTGGTTCCCGATGCCAGGCTGGAAATCTTGAAGATCCTGTTCGACAGCGGCAATTTCGAGTCGGTTGTCAAATATGGACTGGCCTATATCGAACCCACTGACCCCACCCTTTTACGGACGCCTTTTTTCTTAATCGTTGCCGATGCGTATGAGGAGATGGGTGCGCATTTGGATGCGGCTCGATTTTATTATCGGGCGTGGAACACGGCCTCCGGTGCGGATGTGGAGGTCGCCTGGACCAAATTGAAGTATACCGCCGAGCAGCTCGGTGCCGATGACCTTCAGCAGCTGATCTCGCAGGTGACGGATCGCCGCCTCATGGGCCTTTTGCTTTACCGGCTCGGTATGGCATTCATCCTGGATGAAAAATACGATGATGCAATGGATGTCCTCGACGCGTTCGTGGAGCGCTTCCCCGAGCACCCCGACTATTCGGATGCGTCAGATATGATCCGTTCACTGACTGAACGTGCCCGCTTTACCCCCTTTTCCATCGGCTGCGTGCTGCCCCTTTCCGGCAGCTATGCCATGTTTGGCCAACGGGCGTTGAACGGCATCGAAATGGCGCTTAGCCAGACCAGCCAGACCGGTGGCGGGATTCCCTTCACCATCCTTGTCGAGGATTCGCGCTCCGATCCCACTGTGGCCACAAAGGCGGTGGATCAACTCGATCAGCAAAGGGTCGGGGCTATTTTGGGGCCCATGTCGGCAGCTGAAGCCGCCTCCCAAACCGCACAGGCACGGGGCATTCCGATTCTCGTTTTTACCCAGCGAGATGGGATTCCGGATATCGGTTCCTATGTGTTCAGAAATTTCATCACTCCTCAGATGCAGGTGCGGGCCCTGGTATCATTCGCCGTTGAAGAACTGGGGGCAAGGCGGTTTGCCATCCTGTATCCCGATGAAAATTACGGTCGGCGATACATGAACCTGTTCTGGGACCAGGTGGTCGATTATGGGGGGGTGGTCAACGGTGTCGAGATGTATGATCCCGAGAGCACGGATTTCGCCACGCCCATAAAAAAAATGGCTGGCATCTTCTATGACGTCCCCGAGGATTTGACGGTTGCGAGCTTACCGCGGCTTCATACGCCGCCGCTGCCCCCTGTGGGCGATGCCAATCGCCAACCGAAAAGTGTGATCGCCGATCCGGTTGAGCGAATCACCGGCATCCCTCTTGATCGAAAGACCATCGACACGCTCGGGCGATACAATCCGGACAGGGAGGATCAATGGCATCCCATTGTGGAATTTGATGCGGTCTTCATTCCAGATGCGCCGAAAAAAGCGGGGTTGATCATACCGCAGCTGGCCTATTACGATATACGCGATGTCTATTTGCTTGGCACCAACCTGTGGAACTCCAGCACCCTGTTGGAGATGTCAGGCGAATACATGAAAGGCACGCTGATCGCGGACGGCTTTTTTGCCGATAGCCAGTCTGAAGGGGTTAAACAATTCGTGGCGGCCTTCCAGCATGCCTATGGCAGGACGCCGGGTTTCATCGAGGCCGTCGCCTACGACAGTGCCATGATGGTACTTCAGACCATGCGCCAGACCGCCACCGACTCAAGACGGGACTTGAAAGAGGCGCTTTTGCAGATCAACGATTTCGACGGGGTTTCCGGCCGGACCGGCTTCGCCCAAAACGGGGAAGCCGAGAAAACCCTGCAGATGCTTCGGATCAACCGGGGGCGCTTTGTTCAAGCCACGCGAACCCATGAAGCGGAACCCGTCATTCAAAGTCAGTAAGCCGGGTTCCGTCTGCGACCATGAACATTTATCATTTCGCTTATAACTTCTTTACATTCGGGCTTTCCCTGATCGTCCTTCCCGCCATTTGGTGCCACGAACGGAAAGACCCGGAACGGAAATTGGCGCTGACCCAGCGGCTGGGATACGATTTGCGCCCCCTGGACCCGGTCGGGTCCGGGCGCCCGCTCGTCTGGATCCATGCCGTTTCCGTAGGCGAAGTGAAGGCGGCTGAAGCCATCGTTGATGCGATGAAGGTATCCGGCATCAAGGCCGCCATTCTGCTTACCACCACAACCATGACCGGCCAGCGAGACGCATGCAGGCGGTTCGCCGGACGGGCCACCGTGCGCTACGCACCGGTGGATTTATGGGGGGCCACCAGGCGGTTTTTATGGGTTTACCGGCCTGACCTGCTGGTTTGCATGGAGACGGAAATCTGGCCCAACTGGATCGCCAACGCCCATGGGGCCGGTATAAAAACGGTGTTTGTCAATGGCCGCATCTCCGACCGGTCGAGTCATTCGTATATGAAAATAAGGCGGTTGATGAAGCCAGTGCTGGAGCGGGTGGATGCCTTCAGCATGATCTCCGAAGCGGATGCCCGTCGAATCATATCTCTGGGCGCACCGGCCCATCGGGTCCAGGTTAACGGCAACGCGAAGATGGACGCTCCGGATCTATATCGGTCTGAGGTTGGGATTCAAACGTTGAGGCAGTTCTACGCCGTGGAGGAAAACACACCGGTGTTCATCGCGGGAAGTATTCGCGGGGCGGAGGCGGATATTTTGATGACGGTCTATGAACGACTGGCCACGCAGATCCCGGAACTGGTATTCATTCTTGCGCCGCGGCATCTCAGCCGGTCATCCCGGATCGCAGACATTGCGCGCGCCAAAGGTGTCGAATGGCAATACCGAACACAACTGGGCGAACCCGGGGTCGCGCGGTCTGCACCGGTAGTAATCCTGGACACCATCGGTGAACTGCGCGATGTTTACAGCATCGCCTCGGTGGTTTTTTGCGGGGCCAGCCTCGTCCCGCTTGGCGGGCAGAATGTGCTGGAGGCCGCCGTGTGGGCCAAGCCGGTACTCTTTGGCCCCTCCATGGAGGATTTCGAGGAGGCCAGAACCCTGCTCGAGACGGCAGGCGGTGGTATCTGCGTCAAAGACGGAATGGATCTGGCCGAGCGGGCCCTTCATTTGCTGATGCATCCCGGTGAGGCCCGCCGGTTGGGACGTCTGGCAAAGCGGGCCGTGCTTTCCAACCAGGGGGCGGCCCGCCGCCATGCGCGGGTCGTCGCGGAATTATTGCCTGACATTGAATCCCGAGCATTGTAGCTGGTAAGCAGGTAAGCGAAAAGCAGAGACCGGCGACCAGAAATCAGAAACCAGGAACCAGAGACCCGAAACCCTAAGGCTGACCGTTTTTAAGCGATGGCTGGCCGGTGGATTCCAGTACCGTTGTCCACAGCTTTCCGTTGGGCCGAACCTGTTTTCTTCTGCCTGCGGTGGCTTCCATGGGCAAATGAACGAAATGGTTGTTCCAATGGCCGATGACCAACTTGGTTTTTCCCGCCATCCCCGCGTGTACGGCATCCCTGCCTAAAAACCCGCAGAACACGCTGTCGTTGGCATTGGCCGGAAGGCTGCGGATCATGTAGCTGGGATCGATGTATTTGATGTTCAGCGGAATGTTCATTTGAAGGAAGTGAGCCTTGATCGCCTCCTTCAGAAACGGACCGATGTCGTTTAGCCGGATGTTTCCCGAGGGATCCCGGCGCTCATCCACATGTTCGAAAAATTTCTGCCCGGCCCCTTCAGCCACCACAATCACCGCATGTCCCCGGCTGGTTACCCTTGCCTGCAGAGCGGCCATCAATCCTTTGGGTCCCTCGAGGTCGAAGTCAACCTCGGGAATCAACACGAAATTGGCATCCTGCTGGGCCAGGGCCGCCGTGGCGGCAATGAAACCGGAGTGCCGCCCCATGAGCTTGATCAGGCCCACGCCGTTGGGGTAGGCGATAGCCTCGTTGTGGGCGCTCTGGATCGCCATGCGGGCGACATCCACGGCGGTGTCGAATCCAAAGGAGCGGGAAACCATGTGGATATCGTTGTCGATGGTTTTGGGGATGCCCACCACACTGATTTTCAGTCCCCGTCCAGCAATGGTGTCGGCAATCCTGGATGCGGCCATGAGGGTGCCGTCGCCACCCACCATGAACAGGATGCCGATGTTGTTCACCTCCAGGCAGTCCACCACCCGATCGATATCCTGCGCCCCGCGCGACGACCCGAGAATAGAACCACCCATGTTCATGATGGTGGTGACCCGGGCCGGCGTCAGGTCAAGAAAATCGTGGTTGTACTCGGGGATAAATCCTTCCAGCCCATGGCGGACACCGTAGATGATCTTTACGCCATAGCGGTAGTGCAACTCCAGCACAATGGCGCGGATGATGTCGTTCAACCCCGGGCACAGGCCCCCGCAGGTGGCGATGGCACACCTGAGTTTGGATGCGTCGAAATAGACTTTTCGTCGCGGGCCGGCGACTTCGAATGCCGGAGGGGATATGCCTTTTTCTATCATCGCTTCAATATTGGCCCGCTTGATATTGATCATCACCTGATCGTCGTCGGAAACGAACAGGTGGTGAATTCCACCATGCTCTTCCTTGAGCATCGGTGATGGAATCTTGGCTTCACCCAGTGTGCGAATGCGGGTTTCAATGGTTTCGGGATTCATAAACGCTCCTTGCATGTCTACCGTTCAGGCCATGCCTTTTATCGGTATCGAGCCCATTGAACTTGAATTCGCCCTTGCCGAGGATGTCGTGCAGGTGCAGGATACCCAGCACCCGGCGGTCACTGTCGATGATTGGCAGGACCGTGATTTCATGCTGCTCCATGATGTTGAGGGCATCAAAGGCGGGGGTATGGGAAAATGCATGCAAGGGCGATGGGGTCATCTGTTCAGTCAGGGATTGTTCGAGAACCGGCTTTTTCTGGGCAATCATGCGCCTGAGGTCGCCGTCGGTGAGGATGCCCGCAAGCCGCTGGTCTTCGCCAACGATGATCAGGGCACCCAGCCCGTGCCGGTCCATCTCTTCCACGGCTTCCTGCATGGATACCGATGTGGTAGCGATGGGGACGGCATCACCGGTGAACATGATGTCCTGCACCTGGCTGGACAACCGCTGGCCCAGTGCCCCGCCGGGATGAAACCGTTTGAAGTCACTTGTCTTGAATTGCTTCTTGTTGATCAGCACCACGGCCAGCGCATCCCCCATGGCCAGCAGCGCGGTGGTGCTGGCTGTGGGGGCCAGGCCCAATGGGCAGGCCTCTTTTTCCACCCCGACATCAATGACGATGTCACTGTGTTTGGCCAGGGTGGATGCCGGGTTCCCCGTCATGGAGATGACGGGGCACCCGATCTTGCGGATGCTGGGCATCAGTATATTCAGCTCATCCGTCTCTCCGCTGTAGGACATGGCCAGAAAGACGTCGTCCGGTCCGACGATTCCCAGGTCCCCGTGCATGGCCTCCACAGGATGCAGAAACAGCGATCGCGTACCGGTGCTGTTAAGGGTGGCTGCGATTTTGCGCCCGATGATGCCTGATTTTCCAATGCCGCTGATGATGACGCGGCCGGTTGCTTTCAGGATGACTTCCACCATCTGATCGAACCGGTGGTCGAGGCGACCGATCAGATTTAAAATGCCGTCAGCTTCAATTTGAAGAACCTGGCGCGCTTCATCTAAAATCATTATTCAAGATTCCTGTTCGATGATTGCGATTGATGACATGATGGGTGCGTTCGTCGCTTTGGCGAGCGGCTTTGGCGCCCCCATAAATGGATTTTATGCTGACCAACAATAGCCCATTTGCCTGAAAAGTCAATGAATCTCATGTCAGCGAAAGGGCATGGTTTACGAAAGATTGAAGGGATGTCCCCGAGCGGATGACCAGCCGACCGGATGATGATATCAGGTCCACCGTGGGTGTGCTAAATACAAATGTGTCCAAAATATTTTGATCGCGCACTGGATTTTTTCTGAAAGGCGATTACTTTGGTACTTGTCTGGATCAAGTATAAAGTTGTTGATTTAAGCAAGGTGTTTTTGTAGCCTGAGGTTAGTTTCACTCACCCAGCTGCACATCAGAGACTGTTTTTTCCTGAACCGGTTTGTTCTATTTTCGCTGTTCCACCGTTTCCAAACCAGATCGCTATAAGAAGTTCTATCCCCAACAATTTCCAGCATATGGAAAGGAGGTGCCGTGATGCACGCTTGTTTAAAAGGAGTACTCATGTTAATGATCGGGGCCCTGGTGAGTGCCTGTGCCACATCTTACCAGCCGGCACCCCCGTTCACCCCGGTCGATGTGGATGCGGGTGGATATGCGCTCAAAGCCGAAAATATGCTTGTCATTTTGGATGCCTCTTCATCCATGGATGAGGGCTATCGCCAATGGAAGAAGTTTGATCTTGCAACGGCCGTGGTGCGCAATATGGCCAAAACCGTTCCTGCCGATAGAGGCATCCAGAGTGGATTGCGCACATACGGGCATGACTCCAATGTTTCCAGAAAAAGTACCAAGCTAATCGATGGCATGGGCGACTTCAACACGGTCAATCTAGAAAAGGCACTCTCGACAGTATACCGGGCGGGCGGCACCAGTCCTCTGGAAAAGGCCGTCGATGCCGCCGCCAATGACTTGGAAGGGCTTGATGGAAACAGTGCCATGATCATCATTACCGATGCCAAGGTTTCAGGCAACCGACCGATCGTGTCGGCGTCCGCCGTCAAAGAAAAGTTCGGCGGATCACTGTGCATTTATCCCATTCTCGTGGGCGATGACGCCGACGGTCAACTGTTGATGGAGGAGATTGCCCGGGTCGGCGGCTGCGGTTTTGCCGCCAATGCCGATGACCTGGCCAGCGGTCAGCAGATGGCCGACTTTGTTAAAAAGGTATTCATCGGCGAGATGTTGGACAGCGACGGCGACGGTATAGCCGATGCCATGGACCAATGTCCGGGAACGTCTGCCGGCGTCAAGGTCGATACGGCCGGCTGCCCGCTGGACAGCGATGCTGACGGCGTGCCGGACTATCTGGACCGATGCCCGGGAACGCCTGCCGGTGTGAAAGTCGATTCAACCGGTTGTCCGCTGGACAGCGATGGTGACGGTGTGCCGGATTCACTGGATAGATGCCCGAATACGGCTGCCGGTGTGAAGGTGGATGCCTCCGGATGTCCGCTGACCGTGCTGCAAACGGGTGCGGTTTCATGGACCTTCAATGAGATCAACTTTGAAACGTCCAAGGCGGATATCAGTCCCGCTTCGTATGGGGTTCTTGACCAAATCGCCGCCGCACTGGGTGCCAATCCGCAATTGAAGGTCGTGGTCGAGGGCCATACCGACAACACCGGTGCCCGCGCCTTCAATATGGATCTGTCCAAGCGACGGGCTCAGGCCATCGTGGATTACCTGGTGGGAAAGGGCGTTTCCCCATCCCGGCTTTCAGCCCAGGGGTACGGGCCGGATCGCCCAATCGCCGACAATGCGACCAAGCTGGGCCGTTCCAAGAACCGTCGGGTTCAGTTTACCAAAGTGGAATAGGAGGCTGGTTACCATAAGCGGCCGTCACCCGCGGTCCGGAAGACCAGTTTTCCGGACCGCATTGCAGTCATGAGCCCAACGGAAGTGGAGCAGGGGGTATGACCGATGTAAATAGTCGACAACGCCACCTACCGGCGTTATTCGGGAAAAACGGAGCACATCGTCTTGCTGCTCTGATGATGGCGGTATGTCTTATTGCCGTCGGTTGCCAGAGCACTTACTATGCAGTCTGGGAGAAGATGGGCAAGGAGAAGCGCCACCTGCTGAAAGACAATGTTGAAGCGGTGCGCGAGGAACAGGCCGAGGCCTCTGAGCAATTCGCCACGGTTGTGGAACGCATCAAGGACATGTATGGCTTTGACGGCGGAGAGCTTGAAGATGTCTACGGAAAACTCAGCGAAGACTATCGGACCTGTGAAGAGCGGGCCGATGCCTTGCGCGACCGCATCGACAAGGTCGAACGAATCGCCGCTGATCTTTTCAAAGAGTGGGAATCAGAAATAGCCAGCATTGACAACGTGAAGCTCAAGTCTAAAAGCCGGGCCTCCCTGCAAGACACCCGCAACCGGTTTTCACGGCTGCAGCGCTCCATGGCCCGCGCGGAAGCATCCATGGATCCGGTGCTCAACAACCTGCGGGATTATGTGCTCTACCTCAAGCACAACCTCAATGCCCAAGCGGTCAGTTCACTGAGAAAAGAAGTGGCGGACATCGAGACGGATGTTTCTTCCCTGATTGCGGATATGAATCGTTCCATCAAAGAGGCCGATTCGTTTGTTAAAACCATGTAGATCGTATTGAACCCTCCCCGCGGCAAGCCACGGGGAATGTTCACCGCAAGGATGAATGTCGATTTCCAGCTCGCGCGCTAACACGGTTCAACACGTGGTGCACTATCGTACCACATCAAACCACATGATCTGCCGGTGAAACACCTTTTTCGGGACCGGTAACAAGGGGAAAGGAACTTTTAAAATGGAAGAGATGCTCGACAAGGTCTATCAATTGCTGACTGTCTACGGATTGAAGGTCCTTGCCGCCATTGCCATATTCATTATCGGGCGATGGGTGGCCAAAGGGGTGCGCAAAATGGTGGAACGGATCATGACCAAGGGCAAGGTCGATCCGACCCTGGTTACCTTCACATCCAACATGGCCTACATCGGCCTGCTGGCGTTTATCGTCGTCGCCGCCCTCGGACAGTTGGGCATCCAGACCACCTCCTTTATCGCCATTCTCGGTGCCGCCGGTCTGGCCGTCGGCCTGGCCCTGCAGGGATCGTTGTCCAACTTTGCCGCCGGTTTCCTGCTGATCATCTTCCGGCCCTTCAAAGTGGGCGACCTGATCGAAGCTGCCGGTGTCTTCGGCGTGGTGGAGGCCATCCAGATTTTCACCACCCAGTTGAAAACGGCTGACAACAAGACCGTCATCGTTCCCAATGCCAAGCTGACCGACGACAACATCGTCAACTGGACGGTCAAGGGAACCCGCCGGGTGGACATGGTGTTCGGCATCGGATACGATGACGACATCGACAAGGCCCGATCGCTGATGGCCGACATCATCGCCCAGGACAGCCGGATCCTGAAGACGCCAGCACCTCAGATTTCCGTCTCCGAACTGGCCGACAGCAGCGTGAACTTCGTGGTTCGTCCATGGGTCAAGGTTGAAGACTACTGGGATGTTCATTTCGACCTGACCGAAAAAATCAAAAAAGCCTTCGACGCCAACGGTGTCTCCATCCCGTTCCCCCAGCGTGACGTTCACGTGTACCAGCATGGCGGCGCGGCACAAGAAAAAAGTGCTTGACAAGCCGATTTGACCTGAATATATATCGCCCAATTTTGAAAAGGCCGAAGGATCCTTTCTCTTTGGCCTTTTTCATTGTTCAGACCATCATGGGAGGTGTTTTAAAATGAAATGTACGACGGTTCGCAAAGGCATGGAATGTGCCTTCATGACAGCAAAAGGCTGCGGATACAACGGCGGTGTCTGCCTTGAAATCGTGGAGCAGTGCAAAGGTTGCAACCGCACGCTGGAGATCGCTTCGGGATGGTATTGCTCGGCCTGCCCAGAACCCACGACCAAATGGAAAAACGGCAACTGCAATCTGGCCACGCATGTCAGCTCCAGCATGGCCGAAACGTCCCAGAAGATCAATCCGCTGAAGGCTTCCAAACGCTCCAGAAAGTAGCCCGGTTGTCGGACATCCCAATCGATTTGCCGAAAACCCCGCCACCGTTCGGATGTGGCGGGGTTTTTTGCGTGGCGCTGCGGCCGCTGATGCATCAAGCATGGGTTGGAAACCTGTCCCGCGCGCATCCTCTTGATATTTAAAGCGCTTTTCCCTTGACATTTTTTGCATTCAAGCAGTAAATATCCCCTTCATTGTGTCCGGCCGTGTGTCACCGTATCGATTCTGAAGCCTTCTGCAACGGAACCTGGAGCCTTCTATCACCGCTGTGGACGGGAACCGCTTGTGAAGTGCAGTTGCCCGATCCCTTTTTCCGGTTCCACGGCTGGAAGAAACCCATACAGGATGGATGTCCATGAATCCTTTAGCCGAACAACTGAACCAGACCATTAAATCCGCGGCCCCTCACGTTTACGACATGCTGTCCGATGTGGGCAAAAAACTATTTTTTCCAAAAGGCATCCTGAGCCAGAGTGCCGAAGCCAAGGAAAAAGCCCATGCCATCAACGCTACCATCGGCATCGCCAAAGAGGGTGGCCGGACCATGCGGTTTGACAGTGTGATGGCCTCCATCAACAACATCCGGCCCAGCCAGTCCCTGACTTACGCCCCGTCCTTCGGCATTCCAGAGCTGCGCAAACAATGGCGGGCGGAGATGGTTGAAAAAAATCCGTCCCTGGCCGGAAAAACGGTGAGTCTGCCGGTGGTCACCTGTGGAATTACTCATGGTATCGCCACTTTTGCAGATGTCTGGACCAGCCCTGGCGATGTGATCATCCTGCCTGAAATGATGTGGGGCAACTACAGCATGATCTTTTCCGTGCGAAAAGATGCCCGCATCCGCCACTACGAATTGTTTACCGCGAATGGCGGATTCAACCTGGGTGCCTTCGAACAGGCGGTTCGCCAGGAGGCCGCCGACCACCGCAAGATCACGGTGGTGCTCAACTTTCCCCAGAATCCATCGGGGTACACCATTTCCGAAAGGGAGGCGGACGGGATTGTCCGCATTCTTACGGAAACGGCCGCCGGCGGCACCTATGTCCTGGCGGTTACCGACGATGCCTATTTCGGTCTTTTTTACGAACCGGAAACGCTGAAGGAATCTATCTTCGCCCGCCTATGCGGGGCGCACCCCGGTATCCTGGCAGTAAAGCTTGACGGGGCCACCAAGGAAAATTATGTCTGGGGACTGCGGGTGGGATTTATTACTTACGGTGGCGCGTTCAATGGTGACCCGACACCACTTTTCGATGCGCTGGAACGCAAAACGGCCGGCTGCATCCGGGGGACCATTTCCAACGCCTCGCATCTCAGCCAGACCATCCTGCTCAACTCCATGCAAAACGAGAAAAACCCGGCCGAAAAGAAGGCAAAATTCGATATTCTCAAGGCTCGGGCAATGCGCGTAAAAAAGGTCTCCAGAGACCCCAAGTATGCCGCGGCATGGGATGTCTACCCCTTCAACTCCGGATACTTCATGTGCATCCGACTCAAGACCGTGGATGCGGAACGCCTGCGCATTCATCTGCTGGATCGATACGGCGTTGGATTGATATCACTGGGGGAATCTAACCTTCGTGTCGCTTTTTCGTGCATGGAAGAAGCCGATGTTGAAAAATTGTTCGATACCATTTTTCAGGGAGTTAACGAACTGGGAAAAATAAAATAGATCATGCCGCAGACGGGGACTAAACCGAGTAGGTACCGGCAGATCAATCAACGGATGAAAAGCCTGAATATTGCCCAGGCCACCCGCTGGTCGGTCTATTTTGTTGCCATCGGCCTGATTGCCGGCCTTGGCTCAGTCGTTTTTCATTACCTGTGCCAGTTGGGCCTTCACTATTTTCTGGATATGCTCGCCGGATATCGGCCCCCGGCACCGGCCGGCGAACACCACTTGCTGCCGCCCACGTCGGTTTCATTCAACCGCTTGATGCTCCTGTTCCTTCCGGCCATGGGGGGACTATTGAGCGGATGGCTGGTTTACACATTCGCTCCGGAGGCAGAAGGACATGGCACCGACGCCGCCATCAATGCCTACCACAACAAGGGCGGTTTCATTCGCGGCCGCGTGCCCATCGTCAAAACCATCGCATCGGCCATTACCCTGACCACCGGGGGGTCCGGGGGCAGGGAAGGGCCCATTGCCCAGATCGGTGCCGGTTTCGGTTCTTTTCTGGCCACGACCCTCAAGCTTTCCGACCGCGAGCGCCGGATCATGATGGCCGCCGGCATCGGCGCCGGCGTGGGCAGTATTTTCCGGGCCCCGCTGGCCGGGGCCCTGTTTGCCGCCGAGGTGCTTTACCGCGATCCTGATTTTGAATCGGAGGTGATCATTCCGGCGGGGATCTCTTCGGTGGTGGCTTACTGTGTCTTCTGCCTGGTGTTCGGCTGGGGCTCGTTGTTCGATTCACCCCCTTTCCATTTCCGAAATCCCCTCGAGCTTGGACCATACCTGGTGCTGGCTCTGGTGCTGGTGGCCACCGGCTTATTCTACATCAAGGCCTTTTACGGTACGATCCACCTTTTCGAATCCATAAAGAAAATTCCCAACCACATCAAACCGGCCATCGGCGGTTTGATGACCGGCATCATCGGTTTTTTTCTGCCCCACACCCTGGCATTCGGCTACGGGTTCGCCCAGAAGGCCATCAACAATGAACTGGCGGTGCCTTTCCTGCTTTCTCTTGCATTGGGCAAGGTGTTGACGACATCCTTTTCCATCGGTTCCGGGGGCAGCGGCGGCGTCTTCGGACCCTCTATCGTAATCGGTGGCGCCATGGGCGGATGCGTGGGCAAGATCTTTCACGATATCATGCCCTCCGTCGTCACCGAACCCGGTGCCTTCGTGGTGGTGGGAATGGCCGGCTTCTTCACGGCCGTCTCCAACACCCCCATCTCAACGATCATTTTCGTCAGCGAGATGACCAATTCCTATCATCTGCTTCTGCCCAGCCTGCTGGTCTGTTCGGTGGCCTACATGGCATCGCGGCGCTGGACCATCTTTAACCAGCAGGTCCAGAGCAAGGTCGATTCACCGGCCCACGCCGGCGATTTTTTTGTGGATATTCTCCAGGCGATCCCGGTCAACGACCTCATGCCCCTGGTAAAAAAGGTGACCCTGATCCCCCAGGATATGCCGTTTTTGGAGTTCAAGCGCTACTTTTCCGAGACCAAGCAGCATTACTTCCCGGTGGTGGATGAAGAGAAACGACTGGTGGGAATCTTCTCCATCAATGATATCCGGGGTGTTCTCTTTTCACCCGAAATCGAACAGCTGGTGGTAATGAAGGACGTGGGAAGCTCCGACATCATCGTTACCACGCCGGATGAGGACCTCAACGCCGTGCTTAAAAAATTCACCACTCGAAATATCGACAGCCTTCCGGTGGTGCAGTCCGACGATCACGGGATTCTGCTGGGCATGCTCAACCGGCGGGAGGTGATTTCCTTCTACAACCAGAAGGTGGACGAGATGAAATCGCAGCGCCTGGCGCATTACGGCAAATAGCCGATGAACCGCTTGAAGAAAACGATTGAAAAGGAAACCATCAGGCGTTTTTCCGATACGCGGGGATTTGTATTGGAGCCGATTCGGGGAGAACGTCTTGAAAGCCAGAGGAATACGCATGTCGTGGTGAGCCGGCCCGGAAGCGTCAGGGGGAATCACTACCCCATCAGGGGTACGGAAACGCTGGTGGTTTGCGGACCGGCCCTCGTTCGGATCCGCGGGGTCGAAGCGCCGGCGGACCGCTCCATTCCCGCCGGCACGACCTGCCGCCTGGTCATCCCCCCCGGGATCGCCCATGCCGTCCTGAATACGGGTGAAACCGACAATCTGCTGATCGCCTTCAACACCGAGCCCCATGACCCCGATCAGCCTGATCTGGTCCGGGATGTGCTGATACCCGGTTGAACCGATATCCTCGTCGTTTCCGGCGTGCCGGTCTTGTCGTCGACAGTTATTGCACGCATGCTACGGCAGCTTCAGCGATTTGCCCGCATTCCAGCACTTGCCCACCACCGGCCCCAAGCGCCAGTATCTGACACTGGCCATGTCGAAGAGCAGCGGCCGTACCTTGGAGATATCGATCTTTCCGTTGGTCAGGACGTCGTCATCCACATAGGTCTGAACCAGTTCGCCGACGAAGATGTCGTGGGTCGGAAAATCCAGCACATCGTGGAGTTTGAGTTCCATGTTGACCGGGCACTGGCGAATCATGGGCGCCGTTTTCAGTTCGCCATGAAAAACATCGAACAGCGCGGCCTTGTCGGTTTTCCTGCCGGTCATGATCCCGCAGTAATCGGTTTCCACCATCAGGTCCTCCGACGGCAGGCAGATGCTGAATGCCCGGTTTTCATGGATACCGGCGTTGGAGTAATGAGCCTTGCCGAGCCCGATGGAAAGATACTGGGGGTTCCCGTGGTTGAGTATTCCCACGTGGGCCACGGCCAGAAAATTGGGTTTGCCGTTCACGGTTGCGCCCACCAATGTGGTGGGCATGGGATAAAGGGCGTTTACCGGGCCGATCGGGTTCATGGGTTTGCTTCTCCTTTCGCTCGATGCAACGGTCGGTGTGCTTGATCCGGGGCCAATTCCGTCACCGGTGCGGCTGGGCGCCTATCCCTTGTCGCGCAATATCCGTTTGAGAATTTTACCGGTGGCGCTTTTGGGTAGTTCATCCAAAAATTCCAGTTCGGACGGGACTTTATACACGGCCAGGTGCTCGCGACAATAGTCATCGATCTCCTCGGCGGTGGTTGTGGCCCCCTCCTTCAGAACGATGGCGGCCTTGACGATCTCGCCTTTCTCGGGGTGCGGAATGCCGTAAACGGCAAGTTCCTTGACGGCCGGATGCCCATAGAGAAACTGCTCGACCTCCGCGGGCCAGATCTTGAGGCCAGACATGTTGATCATGTCTTTGACCCGATCGACGATAAACACGTAGCCGTCCTCGTCCAGGGTGCCGATATCCCCGGTGTGAAGCCAACCGTTGCGCAGCGCACGGGCCGTCTCTTCGGGCTTGTTCCAATATCCCTGCATGACGCCCGGTCCTCGAACGCAGATTTCTCCCCATTGGCCAGGGGGCAACTCCTGGTCCGACTCGTCGAAGATCTTGATTTCAAAATTCTCCACCGGGGTGCCCACACTGCCGAACTTATGATTGAAGTCGTGGTTGTAGCAGGCAAAGGGCGAACACTCCGTCAAACCGTAACCCTCGTATACCGGGCGCCCGAAGCGTTCGGTCCAGCGGGCCGAAATTTCCTGCGGCATGCTGGCGGCGGCAGAGAACTCGTACCGGATGGAGGCGAGATCCATGGGATCCATATCCATGTTCAGCAGGTGGATGTAAATCGTCGGGACCGCGAAAAACATGGTTACGCCATCGTCGCGGATGGATGCCAGAACCTTGTCGGGCACGAAACGGCGGTGCAGAACAAGGGTCGCGCAGGCCAGAAAGGTGGCGTTCATGATGAAGTTTTGCCCGAACACGTGAAAGAGGGGTAAAAAGAGGATCATGCGATCATCGGCGGTAAAACCCGCATGGTGGACGGTTGTCCATACGTTGGAAACGACATTCCCATGTGAAAGGGTCGCACCTTTGGGAAATCCGGTGGTCCCCGACGTATAGAGCAGTACGGCCGGGTCGTGGGGATCCATGTCCGCTGCGTTAAGCGTCTCCCGGCCGGCGTTGAGCCAGTCATCGAGGGTCGGATGCCCTGCAGCTTCGCCCTCGCAAACCACGACATTGCGCAACTGCGGATACTGGTCGATGTGGACATTCTCCAACAGGTCCCCCGTGGTAAACAGCAGCACCGCCCCGGCGTCATCCAGAATATACTTCAATTCTTGCGCCTTGAGCATGGCATTCGCCGAAACGGCAATGGCCCCGATCCGGACAGTGGCGAGGTAGGCAATGATGAATGCGGGAATGTTTGGCAGGTAAAGGGTCACCCGGTCGCCTTTGGCGACTCCCTCCGCAACCAGTGTGCTGGCAAGCCGGTTTACACGGGCGTTCAATTTTTTGTATGTCAGATGCGTCCCTTCAAAGACGATGGCCGTTTTGTCCGGGAATAACCTGGCGGCCCGTTCAACATTTTGTGAAATGTTCATCTGTGGCTTCCTCCTGCAGTGGGTTGGCAATCGCGTGTGCCGTGTCGAAGTGAGTATCGGTGATCAGCCTCCGCCCCGATGAAAAATGAAGATAACCGCTCGATGGGTTTGCGGGGTGTCGCCGTTGGAAAACAGTTTTCATTCTTAGCATTAATTCAGGCCATCGTCCACAAAATGGTCCGGGTCGGAAGCGCCTACTCGGCGCGCAGCGCCTCGATGGGATTCAGTCGGGCTGCCTGGCGGGCCGGAAGGATGCCGGACAACAGGCCGATAACTGCAGCCAGAACTTCCGCAAGAACCACATAAGAGATGGGGGTATGCGTGGGCAGTTTGGGCACGAGGGTTTCCAGGATCCATGCGCCGCCGGTACCCAGTATGACCCCCGCGATTCCACCGATTCCGCCCAACAGGGTGGCTTCGATGGCAAACAGGCCCATGATCCAGCGTCGCCCGGTTCCCAGGGCGCGCAGCAGACCGATTTCCGCCCGGCGCTGGCGTACGGCAATCGTCATGATCGTGGTGATCCCGACACCGCCCACCAGCAGGGAAATCCCGCCGATGGCGCCTACGGCGAGTGTCAGTACACCCAACACCGAGCCCAATACCTCGAGCATCTGGGTCTGGGTGACGATGGTGAAGTCTTCGCTGCCGTGGCGGGACAGCAACAGCGCTTTTATCCGGTCTGAAATTATATCCGCATTGCTGCCGGCGGCAAACAGCACATCGATTTCCATGAGGCTTTCGCGGTTGAACATGGCCAGGGCGCGGGAGGCCGGGATATAGACCGCATCGTCCAGATCGAATCCAAGCATCTGCCCCTTGGCGGCCATGACACCGATGGTTCGGTAGCGTTCACCGCCGATGCGAACACGTCTTCCAAGAGGGTTCGACCCGCCGAAAAGCTCATGGCTGACCCGGCTGCCCAACACGGCAAAGGCGCGCGTGCCGGTCGCATGGTCATCGGGGAGAAATCGGCCTTTGGCCACGGCCATCTGCCAGACCACCGGCGCTGCCGCACCGACCCCAAACACATATGTCCGGCGGCTGCGCGGGCCGTACTCCACAGCGGCGTTGCCCTGCACCACGGGAACGGTATCCAGGACTCGTGGAATCCGGGCCAGGGCCTCGGCATCGTCGATGGAAAGGGGTCTGACATTGCTGATCACCGCACCGGATACGCCCGTGGTGGAGGTCTTTCCCGGGGTGATCCCGATCAGGTTGGTGCCGAACTGGGTGAACTCTCCCAGCACGAAGCGGTGAACGCCTTCGCCCAGAGAGGTGAGCAGGACCACGGCGGCAATTCCCACGGCAATGCCCAGGATGGTCAGAACACTGCGCAGGCGCTGGCTGGCAAGCGACTGCAGGGCCCACTTTAGCGCATCACGAAAAATCATCGGCTATCCACCTGTTTTTGAACCGCAACAGCGAGCGCATTCCCCGTCGCTTGCGGCGGGGTTAGCGAGCGAACCAAAAATATAGACAGAATTCCTTACGGTCGAAGATTCCTCGCCGCTCGCTGCGAGGTTCTTCAATTTCCTAATCCCCTGATTTCTTCACTTTTCAGCCAGCGCCGTCACGGGGTCCAATCGCGCCGCCCGCCGCGCCGGCAGTATGCCGAAGAGGGTGCCGGTGGTTATCGCGGTGGCGGTCGCCGCCGCCGGAGACCACCAGGGCACAGCCAAGGGAAAATCAGGAAACATCTGTTTCAACACGATCACCCCGCCTGTGGAAATCAGCAACCCGGCGGCCGTCCCAAACAGGGAGAGGAGGGTCGATTCCACGAGAAAGAGTGCCAGCACCTGCCCGCGAGTGGCTCCGACAGCCTTGAGCAGACCGATTTCAGCGGTTCGTTGGGAAATGGCGACCAGCATCACATTCATGATCAGGATGCCTGCTACGGCCAGGCTGATGGCGGCAATGCCGGCGACAGCCAGGGTCAGGGTGCGCAGGATCCGGTCGAAGGTAGCCAGAAGCGCGTCCTGGGTAATCACGGTCACATCGTCTTCACCATCGTGCCGATCACGGATGATTTCCTGCAGATTTCGTTTGGCTCGGGATATGGCATCCCGGTTTCTGGCCTGCACCAGAATCCGGAACAGGGATTCGGTGTTGAACAGGGCCGTGGCCGAGGCAACGGGGATAATGGCCACATCACTGATGTCCACTCCCAGGGATTGACCCTTCCGGGTCAGTACGCCGATCACCCGAAACCGGCGCTCGCCGATGCGCACGAACCGGCCCAGCGGCGACCGGTTCCCGAAGAGTTCGTTTCTGGCCTTGTGCCCCAATACGCAAACCGCTTCGGCCCGGGATACGTCACCGGCAGGAATGAAGCGCCCCAGGGACAAGGCCAGGTTGCGAATCGGCAGAAGCTCGGCCGTGGAGCCGAGGATGGTGATTTCCCGTTGCCGGCTGCCGACGGATACCGGCGCGGAACCGACCACGATGGGGGCCACCCGGCTCACGGCAGTGCTGCGTGTCAACGCCATGGCATCCTGGACGGTCAGGTTCCGGGGCGTCTGGCCCATCATCGGCGGAGGGCCGCCGGTGGTCTCGGAGCGTCCCGGAAGCACGATCAGCAGGTGCGTCCCCAGGGAGCTGAACTGGTTGGCCACGTACCGGCGGGTTCCCTCCCCCAGGGTGGACAGCATTACCACCGAGGCCACGCCGATGGCCATGGCCAACAGCATCAGGCACGAGCGCAGGGGATATCCGGAAACGGCCCGCCGGCAGAAGCCGATCACATCCGTGGTTCTCATGCCTGCCCCCGGCTGTCCGAGACAATGCGACCGTCCACCATGCGGATGGCCCGGTCGGCACGACCTCCGATGTGCGGATCGTGGGTAACGATCAGCACGGTCATGCCCCGTTCCTGGAGGGACTCGATGGCGTGAATGATTTCATCACCGGATGTGCGGTCCAGATTGCCGGTGGGCTCGTCGGCAAGGATGACAGCAGGGTTCATGATCACGGCACGGGCGATGGCCACCCGCTGACGCTGGCCGCCGGAGAGCTGATCCGGCCGGTGTCCGGCCCGGCTGGAAAGGCCGAATCGATCCATGGCATCATTCACCCGATGGCGCCGTTCCTTCGGGTCGACGCCGGCAAGAACCAGCGGCAGTCCCACATTGTCTGCGGCTGTGAGACGGGGGACCAGATGAAAGAACTGGAATATAAAACCGATTTTATGGCGCCGGACGGTTGCCTGCTGGTCATCGGTCAAGGCGGTGGTGTCGCTGCCGTCGATGCGATAGGTGCCTTGGTCCGGTCGGTCCAGCAGCCCGAGAATGTTCAGCAGGGTCGACTTCCCGGACCCGGACGGCCCCATAATGGACAGGTACTCACCCTTTTCCACAACCAGGTTCACCCGGTCCAGGGCATGCACGGCGTCACCCCCCACCTGAAACACCCGGCTGACATCGTCCAGGCGAATCACGGGGCGTCCTCGATTTGAACGGCAGCCGCTCCGTCTTCCAGATCCGGCGCATCGATGTTGACCACCACCTGTTCATCCGGCTTCAGTCCATCGGTCACCTCGGTATGATCCCAGTTGGAGAGGCCGATGTGGATGCGGCGACGCTCGATTTTGCCCTGGGCAGGCTTGAACACGTAAATGTGCTGATCGGCCATGACAGCCTCGGTGGGAACCCGCACCACGTCAATGCGAACAGCCAGGATCACTTCGATGTCTGCACTGTAGCCGGCCAGCAAAAGGGAGAAATCCTCCGGGTGGGTGAAACTGACCTCCACGTCGACGGTGCGGGCCTGTTTCTCCAGATCAAGGACGTAATCGGAAACCCGGCGCACCTTTCCCTGGAAAATCCGCCTGCCATAGGCATCCATGGTGATGCGGGCCGGCATTCCCACCCGGATGCCGGCCACATCCACCTCATCGATGGGGGCGATGACGTAAAAGCAGCCGGATTCGATAATATCCACCACGGGTGGCGTGGGCACACCCAGCGGGGAGGGGGTGACGTACTCGTAGCGCTCGCCGTTGATTTCGCCGATCACCCCGTCAAAGGGCGCCAGCAGCCGGGTGCGCTGAAGATTGGCCCTGGCCACGGCCAGCTGGGCTTCACGGACCTGCACCTCGCTGCGGGCACCTTCGCACTCGGCGTTGAGAGCCTCGGCCTCGGCAACGGCGTTTTCCGTGCGCTCCTGAGTTCCCACATTGGATTTGAGCAGGGTCAGCAACCGGTCCGCATTTTTAGCGGCCACCTCGGCCCGCGAACAGGCGGACAGCGTCCTGGAACGGGAGGCGGTCACTTCCCGTTCGGCCAGCATGACCTGTGCGGCCAGATCGTTGTTCCACAACTCCAGCAGCAGGGCGCCTTCCTTGACGCGGTCCCCCTCTTTGACCGGCAGCAGGGCGATCTGCCCGCCGATGCTGGGAGACAACTTGGCACGCCGGCAGGCCTTCACCGTCCCGGCACGGGTATTGGCCACCGTGCGTTCAACCGTGCCCCGGGTAACCGGCTTGACCGACACCCCTACAGGATCCGGCCGCGTGTAATGCCATAAGGCCCACACCGCCGCCGACACAATGAGGAGTAACAGGATCCACTTGGGCAGCCCACGGGAGGAAGCCCCCCCGGTTTTCCGGTCCGTCACCACAGCATTCACCATGCATTGAGGAAAAGCACAAAAAAACCGACCGATCCGGTATCCGGATGATGACCTCTTCCTATGATCTACGCCATTCTGCCGCTTGCTGGCAACCCTTATTCGCGGCCAACGGGTCTCACTATTCCGCCGACCTCAAGGTAGCGGTGCAAAAAAGTCTCTGACACGTGCGGCGATCTGCCGTTGGGTCATTTTATCGCAGGGTTCCATGAAGACGAGGCTTTCCGATATCACTTTGGACTTATCCATTTCCTTTTTCAATTCCACCTTTGCCTCGCCGGGTCCCATGAGAACAATTTTATAGGCGTCGGCGACCGCTTCGATGACGTTCTGGTAAAAGCGGCTCAATTGCTGCCGGTATCGTGCTTCCATCTTATTGTCCGAGGAAATCTGTTGAGGACCCCACGGTGTTCGTTTGGTTCGCGATCCACCGGACAGTCGGACATGCCGCTCCAGGTCGGATAGGATTTCACGGATTGATTTCGTTTCTCCCGCCTGATTCAGGGTAACGATTACCGCTTTTTTGTGGTCAACCCAGATACCGATGATTTTTTGCATTGATCGATTCTCCTG
The DNA here is from genome assembly GCF_055467485.1 of Desulfosarcina sp. Lineage (NCBI taxonomy): Bacteria > Pseudomonadati > Thermodesulfobacteriota > Desulfobacteria > Desulfobacterales > Desulfosarcinaceae > Desulfosarcina > Desulfosarcina sp. The sequence continues at coordinate 50,006 of NZ_JBUOIV010000032.1, forward strand.
ACTGTTCTTCTTTTCGAGGAAATGTGAGGTAGGGGATAATGACTTCATTCTTGTTCCCCCCGGTACCGTCGTAGGTAATGGTAGAAATGGGGGTGTGCGTCATCTTCTGGATAGCGGCCGCCATGGCCTCGGTGATCAACGACGGGCAGCAGAAGGCCGGGCTGGTTTGAACGAAGAGGGCAATGTCGGGGTGATACCTTATCAGATAGTGGATTTTCAGAATGCTCTCCATGGACTCGCCGGTGTTCTCCATGCGGATGCCATAGGTCGAAAGGATCTGTTCGGGGGATTCGTCGTAGACCGGTTCCGGTTCATTCAGGATGCGCTGGAAGTATTTATAGTACGTTTTTTCCAGGTGGGAGATGGTGGCAATCAGGGCTCTGGTGGAGAGAGCTTCCAGATAGAGGCCCTCGGCAAACCATTTGTGCAGGTAGGGTTTAGCGATCATTTTGACATAGGCGTGGTAAGGTGTTGTCACCACCTCGCCGCCGTGCGCCTCGATAAAGTGAATCAGGTCCTGATTGATCAATTCGTTGTCGCGCACATAGATATCGCCAAATATGGCTACCTTCGGCCGCAGATGGGATAGGTTCTCCTCCCGGAGTTCGATGGCTTCAAACCAGGTGACGACCTGTGCCAGGGCGTCTTCCTTGGATCGACCCCAGCGAAAGGCGCCTTCCAGCAGGGTCAGGCTCTTACGCATGATCCGGTCCGTGGTTCCAGGGACTCTTTCATAAGGCCGCAGGCGGCATCCCATTTTTTTGAGCAGCCCGCCGAACATGTAGGCCAGATAGGTGTTGACCGGCAGGCGCATGGAAATATCGGCCAAAGAGAGACTGCCGGTATACACGCCGGTATGTTGCAACCCGTTGCCGTGGGCATGCAGGATGTTTTGAATCTGGTGGGCATAGAGCCCGATGTTGCAGGCGATCTTGGAACCCAACATCCATAACGCCGTGCGGCCGGGATCCAGGTCGTGGGTTTCGATGGCATCGATTAACTCCTGGGCGACTATATTCAGGGGGATACACTGGCCGCTGTTAAGGTGCATGCTCCTGCGCATGCTCGCATCGCTGCCGTGCAGCAGCCGGGCGTCAAGGCCTTCTTTCTGCAGGTTGGCCACCACCAGGCGCTGGGCCGTTTCATCCCAGTTTGGAAAAAACAGGGTTTTTTCGGTCAGCACGTTTACCTTGCTCGGAACCAGACACGGGGCATAGACCGGCGTCGTCTTTTTAATCCGTGACGTGTGATGGCTCCTGAATGCGGCAATGGCGGCTTCGATGCGGGTCTCGTAGCCGACGCTGGAGTCGTGCTCATCCAGTTGCAGGATCAGAAAGGGTTTGTCGTGGGCGGCCATCACCTTTTTGAAATAGTCGATGATAAAACTGTCCGGAGTGCATTTGAAGGCCGTCACCAGCACCGGGTAAGCCGAATCGATGCGGGCGACCACTTCCGCCGCTTCCAGAATCCGGGCGGCATAGTGCCAGTGAACCTCCCCAAGCAGCGGTGCAATGGCGCGAACATCTTCCGGCTTATAGGAGAGCATGTCCTGATAAACGGTTTTTACACCCAGGGCGGCAAAGATATCCAAAATGCCCTTGTTCATGGAGGGAACCAAAACGGTATAGGGCCTTCCCAGCATCACCGCGTGGAGGGCTGTGGATGTCTGCAGATGGTGTCGATACACATTTTTCAATCTGGCCTGCGCCGCCTGCTTGAACTTCAGCGCAGCGTCGAAAGCAGCGGAGACGTCAAGAAAGCTGATCCGGAGGCGGGCGTGGGTGTTGAGCATGGTGTACAACTGCATTTTGGTCGAGAGCATATTGTACAGATAATGCACCAGCGGTGTCAGGAGTTTTTTTCCTGCGTCCGCCGCCGGAAACGTCGACGCCACGCACGGTGCGAATTGGGTGTAGTAGCAGTACTGCCGCCGGACACCTTTTTGGGGCGTCTTTTTTTCCAGATAAAAAGGCGTGAAAACATAATCGCATTGTGACAACAGGTGCGCCACATGACCGCAGAGGGCCGTCATGGGGGCGCAGAATTCTGCTCCGGCCAGTGGTTTGCCCGCTTTCAGCGCGTTGCTGTATGCCTTGCTGGTGACCGTGCGAATGCCCAGGTCGGCGAAAAAGTGTTGCCACATGGGCAGGTCTTCGATCAGATACAGGGCGGCAGGCAGGCCGATGGTCAACCCGTGGGGCTGGGTGGTGGGGTGGTCCTTACGAAACGCTCGGCTGCGTTCGGCCAGCAGGTCAAAACCGGAACGGTTGTGGTCGACCCGTTTTTTGGTCTGGTAATCCCTGCCGCACAGGAAGCCATAGGCCGTCTCGATGCCTTCGACCTGGGCAACGGTGATCTTACAGTGGTTGGTGCACAGCTCGCATATTTCGGAGCGGATGGGGATGGTATGTTTATACAGACCCAACCCTTTGAAGCAGGTCTTTTCCACCCCCTTGTCGGCCAGGATCAGGGCGCTGCCCATGGCCCCGGTGAGGTGACAAAAGCGGGAAACAAAGATGGGTCGCTGCAGGCGCTGTTCCATTGCCGCCACCAGGGATTCGTTCTTGGCCGTGGCGCCTTGGAAAGCTACGGTCGTACCGATGCTGCTTTCGATGGCCACCTTGCTCAAATAATTTTCCACCACCGAATGCAGCACGGCGGCCAGTACCTCATCTACCGAATACCCGTTGGACAGGTAGTGATTGATATCCCTTTCCATGAATACCGTGCAACGATCGCTGGCCAGCGGAGATCGCTGGTGGGCGGTGCGTTCGGAAATGCGCTCAAGGGGGACACCCAGTTTTTGGGCCTGTTCTTCGATAAAGCTGCCGGTTCCGGCGGCGCACACGGCATTCATGGTCGAAAAGGTGACCCGGCCGTTTTGCAAAGTGGTGAATTTTGAATCCTGGCCGCCGATTTCGATGATGGTGTCCACCGCCGGATGGAGGGCGACGGCCGCCATGGCGTGGGCCGTGATTTCATCGATGATCAAGTCGGCCCCCACGATGGTGCCGGCAAATTTTCGCCCGGACCCGGTGGTGGCTGCGCCGCCGATTTCAAATTTGACCTGTCGTTTCTCCCTCAAGGCGTCGATGGCGGCAAGCAGGTTCTGGGTGGCGATTACCGGCTTTCCGGCAGTACGGGTATAAAAACCGGCCACGATACGGCGTGCGCGGGTCATCAATACGGCCTTGGTGCTGGTGGAGCCGATGTCGATGCCCAGATAAACCGCTTGACCGGCCAGATGCGCAAGATCCTCGTAAAGATCCACTTCCACCGGATTGGATGCATCCCACCGTGCATCGGTGTAGGCCTGCTGGCTGGTGAACGCCGGATAGTCGGAAAGTCTCAATTCAATGGGATCATGGCACAATTGTTTTTCGAAGGATTGGGGGATGATGATATCCGCTGCCGAAAGCGGTTGCGACAGCCGTTGCCGCTGCTTCTCCCCCAAAAGACACAGGGCCGCCCCGACCGCCTCGCAGGGGTGCTGGGCTATGATAAGCGTCAGCCCGATCAGGTCGCGGATATGTCCGGCCACCGCCGGGTTGTTGGCCACCCCGCCGGTCAACAGCATCGGTCCTAAGGGGGTCTGACCGCTGAACAGGACGTCCACTACATTTTTGGCCAATCCGCAGCACAATCCATCGCAGATCTCTTCAATCCGATATCCTTCCTGTTGGGCATGGGCCAGATCGGTTTTGGCAAACACCGCGCAGCGCGAGGCGATTTTGGGAATGGAACCGGTGTTGCTCAGGGCCAGCGCACTGAGGGCAGCCGCGTCTTCGAGATTCAAACGCTGCGCCTGTTGATCGAGGAAGCTGCCCGTGCCGGCGGCGCAGCCGCTGTTGGCGCGGAAGGTGCGATAATTGCCCTGACGGTCCAATTGGATCAGACCGAATTTTTCGGCGCCAATGATAAGCACAGATCGGGCCTTGGGGTAAAAGCGACGCGCAGCTGCCAGGGTCGCGATCCGATTGTCATAGCGATGGGATGCCTTGACGGTGGATGGGGTGGAGGCCGTGGCCGCGATCCCGGCGATACGGGACAAGTCGAACCGGCCCAGCGCCCGTTTCAGGTGATCCTCGACCCGGCCGTGGTGAAAACCATAGGTGGACCTGATCGATTCGCCGGCCGGGTTGATCTCTGCCACGGCGACTGCGGAAGAACCGATATCGATGCCTAGTATATTTTCAGGGCAAGCATTCACAGGTTCACCATTTCCCGTTTTCGGGTTTGCATTCATCCACTGACCTTTTCCATAGACGACCAATGGACCGTTGAACGTCAACCGCACTGAAGCCTGCCCGCCATTTTCCCCTCTCCTCAAGTCGCTGGATTTTCTCAGAGTATGCAACCATCCTGCCCGTGCCCCGTTTTCCATATCTTCGGAATTCGCGAGCCGTGGTCGTGAACCTCCTTCAAAGGCGTCTGAATTTGTATTTTGACAGGTCGTTGAAAAACAGGTAACAGGCCATCAGGCAAAGCGCCCAGTTCGGTTATGGACCGGAACATGGTCGAAAATAGGTGCGTTTTTGTAAACTGATCAATGCCGCATGACCGGCTTGCTGGCATTTGTCAACATCCTTAAGGACAACGAACGTGTCATTAAAAACGCAGATCTTAATCAACCTCATCGTGCTCGCCATCGTCGACACCGTCGTTCCCATTCCGATCACAGCCATGGTACTGATCATGGTTCTGTTTCAGAAGCCGAAATGGTTCAAGGAGTGGGTGGATAAAATTTACCGGCAGTAATATGCCTGGCGCAGCTCAACACCGGGAACGAGAGCGGTCTCGACCTACCCCGCACCCCTGAAGAAACCCCTGGATGGCAACGCGCAGATGCCTTTGCACCTTCACCGGCGGCATTATCATATACGCACAACTGTTGATCTCAGCGTTCTCCGGGAATCTGTTTTGAAAACAGCTCTTTTCGTTATGCGACCCCACCAGCGGAGACGAAGAAAAAACATCCGCATCCTTCTCAAGGAGAACCGGGACGACTCATGCCGTAGATCAGTTTTTTGGCCTTGTCCGGCGTTACTTCAACCATCTTCTGGTCGCAACAGGTCAGTTCCCCTTTGCCCCCGGTGATGACGGCGACGATGGCACCGCAGGCCTTGCATTTGAATACTTGAGATTTGGTTGTCATGGCAATTCTCCTTACGTTTGTGAGTTTTCCGGTTTACGTTCCGCTGAACACATGGATCAACCGGTCTTTGCCTTCCCCGTCATCGGCGGTGACGGTAAGGTCCCAGTGGGTCAGCGCCCCGGGGTCGGTGACCACCATCGCCGGGCAGTCCGCCCGGTAGGCGACCCGCTCCACGGCGCTGCCCGGATACCATTTGCCCGGCTTTTCCTTGGTGTGGGACCCCATGACGATCAAGTCGGCGGCGCTATCCCCGGCACAGGCGAGTATCTCCAGGTGGGGCATGGCGCCGGCCCTGATCAGATACTGGTGGTCGATACCGTCCAGGTAAGTCTCATAAAACGACTCGAGCCGCTTTCTTGAATGGGCCACATCGGCAGTATAGTCGTCCCGGGTGTATTTGGGGAACGGGGGCACCGGAATCATGTGAAACACCATCAGCCGGCTGCTGAAGTGTTTAGCCAATGCCGCCGCAAAACTGACCGCGCATTCACAGGATCGGGAGAAATCGACCGCCACCAGCACCCGCTGAAACCGCAGTTGGTCAGTCCGTAGAGTTCTGTTGATCACCATCACCGGACAGGTCTCCCGCGTGACGACGTTCTCCACCGTCGATCCGACGCGCCCGGCAACCCTTACGACGCCTTTTTCTTCCGCCCGGGTCGAATGGGGGCCCAGCACGACCAGATCGGTATCGATCTCCCGGGCCCACCGCAGGATCTCCTCCCACGGGTAGCCGATGGCGACCCTTGTTTCATGCGGGATATCTGTCAATTCTTTCTCATAGGTCTTTTCCAACCGTTGCCGGATGGCCTGTTCATAGCCGGCATCGGTGATCATTTCCGCACCGGTATCGAAGTGACGGATCAAACGGCGGTTTTCTGTCGAGGCGGATTCCATCACATGCAGCAGATAAAGGCGGGCATCCTGCTGCCGGGCCAGCCGGGCTGCCGAAATCACCGGGGCATCGCCGGAGGTGACGATATCCGTGGCGGCTACTATTCGATTAAACATGCTTGCCTCCTATCCGTGTCAAACTTAAAAGGCTGTCGGCCAGCAGGATTTGCCGCAGGCAGACTGCCGGCGGATTGTCGGTGTCCACGATAATATGGATGGCACTGCCGACCGGGGCTAGGGGTTCGAAGCGCTTTTTGAAGGCCTCCAGGTGGATCAGCCTGGCATCGGACACCGACGGTTCGGTTTCCCGTTTAAGCAGCCGTGTTGCCAGGGTTGCCTCGGCGGCCCTGCATTCCACGAAAACAGGCGTTGCCTGTCGACTGGTCGCCAGACGCAGGGCTTGGGTCCTTCGTAATGCCTTGTGGAAGGTGGCATCGATGATAACGCTTTTACCTTTCTTGAGATCCTCCTGGGCCAGGGCGAACATGCGTTCGTAGGTCGCCTCGCTGGCAAGGGCGGAATACATTCCCGCGCCATATGCAGTCGGATCGATTGGTTCGGGTGAACCGGAAAACAGTGCTTTGCGTATCACGTCCGAGCGAATCACATTGGCGTCGACCACCGCTGCCAGCGCCCTGGCAATCGTGCTTTTACCCGAGGCGGGCAGGCCGCAGGCCACCCAGAGGATCGGCCGGCTGAAGGCGGCGGCATAACCGTGGGCCATGGTCAGGTAGCGTCCGGCGGCCGCCTTCAGGATTTCACGGTCAGCCTTCGGGCTGCTGCATTCGCGGAGATGGAAACAGCTCACCTTGCAGCGCACCATGGCCCGGTAGCAGCAGAAAAAGGGCAGCAGCGGCAGGGCGCCGACATCGTCGGTCAGTTTCACGTACCACCGGATCAGCGACCGGGCCGCTTCCGTGAAATGGTTGTATTCGAGATCCATGATCAGGAAAGCCAGGTCGCTGATCATATCCAGAACGCGCAGGCCGTCATTGAATTCGATGCAGTCGATGATCTGGATACCGGTTTTCGTAAAGTAAACGTGGTCGGTCCTCAGATCTCCGTGGCCATCCTTTATTTTACCGTCCAGGCGGCGGCAGTCGAAAAGGCGTCGATGCCTGCGATAAAAGGACCTTGCGGCGGAGCGGACGAACTCGAACTCCCGCCGGTCGATCCACACACCGGCAAAGGCCTCGGCCAGTTGCAGGTTCTCCTCCCAGGCAGGGGCGGCGGACGGGTCCACCTCGCTGACCGTGACCGCCTGTGCGTAAAAGCCAACCAGCAGGCGAGCCAGCGATTCGATGTCTCGGTCATCCAACGCATTGCGCCGCAGGCGCTGGAGCATGGAATCGGTGTCGGCAAGCTGGTGCATTTTAACGGCAAACTCCACCGTCTCGCCCGACCCATTCAGGGCATAGGTACCATCATGGCAGGTGATGGGAACCGCGTCGATGTAAACACCGTGGGACAGGCGGCGGTTCAGGGCGATTTCCTGCAGGCAGTAATGCCGGCGCTTCTCAAGACTCGTAAAATCCAGGAATCCCAGATCCACCGGCTTTTTGATTTTGTAGGCAAAAGGGCCGGTCAAAAACACCGTCGAAATGTGGGTTTCACGCCGTTGGATTGACGCTGCCGGGTGCGGGTAGAAATCTGCCTGCATCATGGCTTCGAGAATCTCTGCCTGGTGGTTCTTATCCATGGGACATCATCCCGTCGCAAAATTGGGTTGTCGGGTGTCTGCCGTGCCTGCTTCACCAGGCTGCAGAGACAGGGCAAGTGCATCTTCGACCCGGTCCGCGAGCCTGATCGTCATTTGCTTGCTTACCTCCTGCGGCAATTCATCCAGGTCACGCTCATTTCTCCGGGGCAGAATCACCGTGCTCAGGCCGGCCCGGTGAGCGGCCAGCATCTTGATCTTGATGCCACCCACCGGCAGTATGCGTCCCCTCAAGGTCACTTCACCGGTGAGCCCCACATCGCTCCGCACCGGCCGGCCGGTGTATATGCTGGCCATGGCCAGCACCATGGCCAGGCCAGCGGACGGACCATCCTTGGGTATGGCGCCCGCCGGCACGTGCAGGTGGATATCGGTATCCCTGAAGCGCTTGGCCTCGATGCCCAGGTTAACCGCCTGGGAGCGTACATAGCTGTGAGCGATCCGGGCGCTTTCCATCATCACCTCGCCCAGATGGCCGGTGATGGTCAGTTCCCCCTTGCCAGGCATTCGCGTGGCTTCGATGAACAGGATCTCGCCCCCATAGGCGGTGACGGACAGCCCCGTGGCAATTCCAGGAAGATCAATGGTCTCTGATATTTCAGATTCGAAAAGGGGTTTTTTCAGCAGCTGCCGGATCCTGTCCGGCGTGATCTCCGCCGGCCCCGGCTGGCCGGTGGAGATGCATACGGCCGTCTTGCGGCAGACGGCGCCGATCTGGCGCTCCAGGCTGCGCACACCCGCTTCCCGGGTGTAGTCGGCAATGATGCAGGCCAGGGCCGGCCTGCCGAAGAAAATCTCTTCGGGCTGCAACCCGTTGGCCCTGGTCTGCCGGGGAACCAGGTGGTTGACGGCGATATGCAGCTTTTCGTGCTCCGTGTAACCGTCCAGGGCAATGGTCTCCATGCGGTCCCGCAACGGGGGCAGGATGGTTTCCAGCTGGTTGGCGGTGGTGATGAACATCACCTCGCTGAGGTCGAAGTCCACATCCAGATAGTGGTCCCGGAAGGCGTGGTTCTGGGCCGGATCCAGCACCTCCAGCAGGGCGCTGCTCGGGTCTCCCCGCCAGTCGCTGCCGACCTTGTCGATCTCATCGAGCATGAATATGGGATTATTCGAACCCGCTTTCCGCAAACCTTGTATTATCCTGCCGGGAAGCGCGCCAATGTAAGTTCGCCT
>NZ_JBUOIV010000033.1:0-58888 GCF_055467485.1 Desulfosarcina sp.
AAAATGATTTTGGTTGGCTGGTGATGAGTTGGAGTAATATTTACTGGTCAATATGTATTGGGGCCCACAGTAAACATTACTTAAATGCAATACAGACGCAACGTTTAGTAAACGCAGTCAGGTACAATAATATTGTATGCGGAAAATTTCTATTAAATTTCCAAGCATAGTCATCGTAATCTTAATTTGTATGATTTGGTTTGTCTAATATTACGACTCCCTCTTCAGCGCCTCAAAAAGAGAAGTTCCCAACAAACTTATTTGGTAAGGTTTCTGGATAAAACCAGCAAGCGGCTGCTTTGAAAAACGTATGGATAGCTCCTGCTGGCTGTAGCCGCTGGACAATAGAACGCAGGCATCCCGGTTGATGCGGCGTATCTCGTGAAAGGCCTCCTCTCCATCCATCCGTGGCATCGTGAGATCAAGAATAACGAAGTCGACCTGTTCATGTTTATCCTGGTACAGAGCTAACGCCTGCTCCCCATCCTCAGCGATGATTACGTTCATGCCTAAGCGTTCGAGCATGATCCGCCCAACATTTCGAACGATCTCCTCGTCATCCACCAGCAGCACGGTCTTGCCCTCGAGTTTCTTAAAATTGTCCGGTAGTCGCGATTCGTTTTGGGAAACCACGGATCTCGGAGATACGGGAAACAATACCTTAAAAGTCGTGCCCTTGCCAGGTTCACTGTATACGTTTATCGCGCCGTGATGCCCGCGCACGATCCCCATCACGGCTGCGAGTCCGAGGCCGCGGCCGGTAAACTTAGTAGAGAAAAAAGGATCGAAAATTTTGGTGACAGTCACCTCGTTCATACCCGGACCGGTATCGGACACTTCGAAAAACGAATATTCACCCGCGACCAAGTCATCGTCAAGATAGGTCTGCTCCAAGTACTCCTTGTCACACCACATGGTGCCAGTTCGTACCAGAATTTCCCCGTTTTTGTTGCCTATTGCCTCTGAGGCATTAATCACGAGATTCATTACTACTTGTCGAATCTGCGTAGAGTCCGCTTCAATGGGACGCACGTTCTCGGCGAAATCGAATCGGAGGGCTGCCTTCTTGGACCGAATGATACTTAGGAGATCCGCCATCTCCTGGACTAGTGTTTGAAGGTCGATGGTCTGGATGACGAACTTGCCCTTGCCCGAATAGGCGAGCATCTGGTTGGTGAGATCGGCAAGACGTTTAGCCGAAATTTCGATCTGATTGATGCGCGTTCTAACCGGATCGTCCGGGGGCATATCCATCAAGGCGAGATCGACGTTTCCCACGATGCCCATGAGCAGGTTGTTAAAATCATGGGCGATACCGCCTGCTAGCACGCCGAGGCTTTCAAGCTTCTGGGCGTGTTGGACTTGGCGTTCGAGGATCAATTTCTCTTGCTCGGCTTTTTTTTGCTCGGAGATATCCATTCCCAGGCCGGACAAGTATGGTTTGTCCCTGATGTCAATGCGTGTGCCAGTCATCAGGTAGGGCGTTGTGCTTCCGTCCTTCGACAAGAAGCTGGCCTCAACCGTGGCCCACCCCTCAGTAAACACCCGTCCAATAGCTTCACGCACAGATAGGCGTTCGTTCTTGGGGAAAAATAGGTCTGGAGTCATCTGGGAAATTTCGTTGGCAGTGTAGCCGGAAACTGTCTCTAAATTCCTATTCCAGCGCAGAAACCGGCCGTTCTGGTCGAAAACATAGAAGACTCCTGGGAGGCCATCCAGCATGGCGTCGGAAAGTCTTTTCTCCTCGATAAGTTCGGTTTCGGTTTGCTTGCGAGAAGTAATCTCGCGGTCTATCCCGCGGTATCCCTTGAGCGTGCCGTCTTTGTCGAAGAAAGGAAGCCCGCTGGTCTCGAGCACCACGAGCCGCCCATCTTTGTGAATGGCGATATTTTCCAGTTGGACGATCGGTTCGCTTTTCTCTACAAACTTTAGGAACACTGCATGGATCCGTTCCGCCTCGTCGGGCGGCATAAGGTCGAACGGTGTCTTACCAATGACGAACTCTGGTGTGTAGCCAAGGATCGATTCCACTTGCGGGCTGGAATAAGTGTAAACACCGTCCGTCGAAACCTCCCAGATCCAGTCACCTGTTGCCTCCACAAGTGTCCTGAAATGAGCTTCGCTCTTCCGAATTTTTTCGAATTTGACGAGCTTCTGGTTTAGTGTAGCCGCTTCATCACTGTTTTGGTTTCTCGATCCGGACACGGTTCCACTCCCTCAGGAGGTTGATCGTTTGCCTGTTGATTCACGATCAAAGTTTACCATACCGGATTGCGTCGTGTCGTGTACTTTTTTCCATGATCTTGCGGTGGTTATAAATCCCTGACAATCAAAATGTAGTGGTCGTTTGGACCGCCGATCCGATTGTGATTGCATTTTGCAACCTATCTATGTCGCATCAATCAACCAGATTGGAATAAATTGAGAGTATCCAAGAAAGGGTTGATCTGTCCAATATCGCTCACCGAATTCGAATTCTGTAGGGTTTCCAATTAAACGAATATCTCCGGGACAACGGTCCGACCGATTTCGTATCGACTTGCTCCAGCCGACCAATCCGCCCCCGGTCACCGCCAATGCGATTCATCCATCGACCGGAGACATTCGCTTGCGATGACCGAAACCGTACCGCCCCGATGCGCTGTCCAGTACTCCGCTGATGTTCGGGAAGTCCCGGCCTGCAATGACGACCAATAAAATGCCGATACATCCAACAAAGTGGCCGGCTGCATGTTCGACGGCCTATCGGTCGTGTACGTGTTCACAATGGAGGCATGAAAAATCAATTTCCGGTTCATAGCTGGCTGCCGTTTAAATGCATTCGTCTTAAAGGGGGGCAAGCATGGTTTAGATACCAACCATTTACGCCACTTCAAAACATCCTATCGTTTCAAAATTTCCTGGTTTTCTTACCCGCAATCGCATTTCCATCTTTTTTCTGACTCATGTGCCCAAACATGCTAAGGTTAGCGATATAACGGCAACCAAAGGGGGGCGGCCATTGAAAACCAAAATCACACTGCAAGCACTGGAAGGAAGAATTCGCAGGCGCTTATCAAAGGACAATCAATCGTTGTGTAAAACGAGAGTTCGAAAAAGGACAATTGAGAGCCTGGGGCCATACTACATCGTTAATGATATAACCAATTCCATCGCCGCTCAGGGGATCTATCCGGAACGGCTGGTGGAAATCGGAAAAGAGATGAATGCACTGGCCGCCTGGGAAGAGGTCGAAATTTAAGGCCAGGGTGTTGTTGGCTTTGAGATCGAAACGGTTCAACAAGCCGGTGAAAAACGATTGCCTATGCTCATGCTGCATTGAAAATGTTGAGACATGGACATTCTATGGCATATGAATAGAGCAGACTATTGATGGCCAATACGTTGTGATCCATACCCGGCGACCATTCCCTTGCCCCGTTCAGCTGTCTGCCTGCCAGGATTTTCCCTAATACCAACCGACACAGATGGTTTGCTGGTCGGCCGCTTTTCGCACGCACCGTTTCCGCCTTCTCGAAGGTCCTATCTCTATCGAAAGAAATAACCTTCGAGCACTTTTCCATACCAAACCCACTCGTTCCTGCATCGAGCCAGCTGACGGAAATGGGCGATTGCTTTTCATTTTTTGTACAATAATGATTTAATCGAGCAATATTCCCCGACTGATAAAAAATCAAATCGAAGAGAAATTATCATAAAATTGGATACATATACATAGACCAGAACGTTTTTTCGGCAATCGCTGCATGAAAATTGCTTACCTTTGTCGCCAAGTCTGCAGATACAGGTGCAGAAAATCAACCGATGATGTCGGGCAGCCTGATTCTATCGATAGTCGAACCTCAACAGAAATCGATCGAATCCCCTAACGGGCATGACGACATCGTTTTCGAAGTGAAGGAGCAGGCATGAAAAAAGCGATTGTTGTCGTGATAGTGATCCTTGGCATGGGTTTTTCCATTCCCTTTGCAAGCGGCCTGCTCATGGAGCGGACCGTCCGAAGTGCCTTTGAGGATATCAATTCGATTTACGCGGCCAGCGGCACCGGTTACAAATTGGAAATAGTCAGCTATGACAGGGGCTATCTGACATCGGACATCGAGTGGAAAATCGATCTGGGCGCACTCAAGGCGTTCTATCGGATCGAAGAAGTCGTTTTTAAGGAGCATGCCGAACACGGCTTTTCCGGTGTCTCCTCGACCACCAGCCTCGAGAAAAATCCCTGGTACGAAACGTTTATTGCCGAAAAGCTGCAAGGCCATGATCCGCTGCATATCTCCACCGAATACGGCCTTTTGGGCAACATTCAAAACACAGTTGAACTGGATGCCTTTTCCGTCGACGCCGAAGATGAAACCATCGATGTCAGGGCGGGCAGAATGGTCATGACAACAGACCGTGATCTGAAAAATTTCAATTCCTCGGGGTCCTGGGAGGGTTTGTCGGCCGGAGAAAAATTCGAGGTCAGCAACATATCCCTGACCTCCAACCTGAAAATGTTCTCGGCATTTATCTGGGACGGGGATGTCAGCTTCGACGTGCAGCATGTCAACGCCTGGGAAAAGGATGAAGGCTTTGATCTTCAGGGCCTGAGAGGCCGGTACCTTCTCATGGTCAACGATGACCGGTCGGCGACATCGTGGGAAGGGCGATTTTCGATCGACGGGCTGAAGGCCAACGACACGATGGTCGACAAGGCATCCGTGAGCCTGGCCATGAACGGGGTGGATGTGGACGGGTATGAAGCATTTATGCGAATGTATGCCCAGAACATGACCCAGTTCCTGGGCAACATGGCCGCCCTGGATGCAGATTCAGAAGCGGCCGGGGAAGCCATGAAAAAGCAGGTGGCGATGATCGGGTTCCAGATGATCGCCGCCTACGAAAAATTGTTGAAGCAGGGGCTCGAGTTCACGATCTCGGACCTGAACATTCAACTCGCCGAGGGAGAAATAACCGGCGGCATCAATCTGCGCCTGCTCAAGGACATGTCCTTCATGCAGTTCGCACCGATCGTCAGCCAGCCTGAACTGCTGTTCGACATTTTCTACCTGAAATCGGATTTCAGCCTGCCGGTCAACCTAGTTGGCGAAGCCCCCAAATTGCTCACGCCACTTTTCCCTGGCATGCCGACCGGCATTTTCGTAAAAAACGGCGACAACCTGGTCCACCAGGCGGAGACCGTCGACGGCAAGCTCATCGTAAACAGCCGGGAAGTGGTCTTGTCGCCACCAGGCAGCGTGCAACCGGCCTCGTCTTCCATCTGAGATTCCGCTTTGTGGTACCGGTATTTCGGTCTTAACGGATCAGTCTCAATGGTTGGTGAAAAACGATTATGCTTGGCCCTGCGGCGCTAATCTTCGGCGCGACATGCTCGTTGATCTGCCATTGACTGTGCTTTTTTACCGGCTTTGGCCTTCACATGCCTGCCCTCACGACGTTTTCCACACCTTTGTCAAACGAGTGTGACGGCGTGAAATGGCAAAAACATAAGAGAAGCCGAATATCCTGTCACTCCTTTCTTGGTGAGCGCCCATCTCCTCCATCGCGCGCTGCCATTACACGTTGATCCGCGAAAAATCCATTGACAATTGTCGATGCAGATTTTAGTTCTTGAACCAGATAGATCGGTCGTCAATGAACGCAGCACTTATCGAGGCCGTCTCTGTGCCCACCTTACTTCCGATCTCAGTGCGATTACTCGGATGACTATTTTCTGAAAAGGCCCCCCATTCGACCGCTCAAATGAACGCAACGCCCGTCTCACGTGGTCCTGCTTACGCCGATCTTGCCCCTTTGCATCGCTGATTTCCATTTTGTACATCGAATTGGATCCCGCGGCCAGTTTACGAACCGCAGTTGCTCCGTGGCTGGCGGGCTTTCTTTTTTCAATTCTCCTCAGATGGGGATACGGCTTGAAACATACAAGCAACAAACCACTATGGTTGAATTTAAAATTTCCGATCGTCGCCTCCAAAGCGGAACGCTGCCCCTTTGGAGGCAATCTCAATCTTTTCCTGCCTAACACCGTGAACAACAGTGGACCATCAATTTAAGACGAGGAGGAAAGTCATGAAAGCATGTCTATTTTCTAAGCGCTTATCCAGATGTCAAACGTTCACCGTCGTCGTGGCAATACTTGTGCTCATGGCACCGGCTGCCAGCTGGGGCAAAGGCAACCTGATGCTGGGTGTCCCGGGCGCTAAGGGCGGTGTGGTAACCACGAGCGAACCCAACGCAGCGAGAGTCGGCGCTGAAATATTAAAAAAAGGCGGCAATGCCATCGATGCGGCGGCAGCCGTACAGTTTGCCTTGAATGTTGTCGAACCTCAGTCCTCCGGGATCGGCGGCGGCGGCTTCATGGTGATATACCTGGCCAGGCAGAGAAAAACCGTGACCGTGGATTCCCGCGAGAAAGCGCCCGATGCCGCAACACCGGACATGTTCGTGCCGTTTCTCGCTTACGGCGGTCAAGCTTTCAGCCTGGCTTCCACCAGCGGCGTTTCGGTCGGCGTACCGGGGACCCTGCTAGGGGTAGCCACCGCTTTGGAAAAATGGGGAACCATCCCCTTAAGCGAAGCATTGGCACCGGCGATCGGACTGGCCCGGGACGGCTTCCGCGTCGGCCCCCGGTTGGCGGAGAGCACGGAAAGCACGCGCCTGCAAAACGAATTCGGCAATCCCGCCTATGACGAGGCCCGCAAGGTATTCCGTCCCGGCGGCTTACCCCTGCAGGAGGGAGCGCTGCTGGTGCAGCCTGATCTTGCCGAAACATTCCAACTGATTGCCGATCAAGGCCCGGCGGTGTTCTATGAGGGCGAGATCGCCGAAGCCATCATTGAAACCCAGATGGCCACCCGAACCGATGGCGGCAGCGAGATCGTCGCAGGCATCGGGCGCATGACCCTCGACGATCTTCAAAACTACGATGTCGCGATCCGCAGGCCGGTGGCGGATGACTATCGGGGATTTACCATCAAGGGCATGGGTCCCCCCTCGTCGGGCGCATTGACTGTGCTGCAAATGCTCAAGATGATGGAACGCTTCCCCATCGGCGATGCAGGCAAGGGATATGGGTTTGGCTCCACGCGCACCCTGAACGTCATGCTCGAGGCCGGCCGGCTGGCCTTCGCCGACCGCGCGGTCTGGATGGGCGACGAGGATTTCGTGGACGTCCCCAAAGCGGGCCTGCTGGACGACGACTACATCGCTATGCGCAGCGCATTGATCGATCCTGATTCCAGGCAGGCGGATGTAGAAGCGGATGATCCACGCCCCTTCGAGTCGAACGGATATTGGAAGAAACACAAACTGGCCCGTGCGGGCGCGGAAATGCAAAAGGGCGTCAACACCACCCATTTCAGTATCGTCGATCGTTTCGGCAATGTCGTCTCCTACACCACGACGATCGAGTCGGGGTGGGGTGCCGGGTTGATGGTGCCGGGATATGGCTTTCTGCTCAACAACGAGCTGACCGACTTTAATTTCAGCCCCGCCGCCGATCCGGACCCGGAGAACTTCAATCCCGGTGCCAATGATGTGGCAGCCAACAAGCGCCCGCGGTCGAGTATGTCCCCGACCATCGTATTCAGACACGGAAAACCGGTGGCTGCATATGGTTCTCCGGGGGGATCGACGATCATCAATTCGGTAGTCAACGTCACCATGAATCTCATCGATCACCAGCGCAACATTCAGGAAGCCATCGATTTACCGAGGATCTCCCAGACCAGCGCCAATGGCAGCCCCAACTGGGAAGCCGGCTTCTCCGAGGCGGTGATCGACGAGCTGAAAGCCGACCCCTTTGGGCACAACCTGGAGGATAGTCGCCTGACTGTCATCGGGTCGGTGCAGGGGGTCGTCATCAGCCCGGTGGGCAAACTGCAATACGGGGCTGCAGACCGGCGGCGTGTCGGTGGTGTGGTTACCGTAGACCTCAAGGAGATCGACGATTGCTGGCACTGCGGCTGGTAGCGGGAACTGCAATCCCAGAGCCTTGAGGTGGTGCGACACCGGAGGATTTTTTCGCTTGCCATGCTGGTGTGCACCGCCTTACCCTTCATGCCGGGACAACTTAACCGGTATGCACCCGGTAAGGGCCTGGATTGTCATCATCCATGCTTTTCAACCAGAGCCGCTGCCAGGCAATCGCAAAACCGAAAAGCCAGGGCAGTCGGACCGCCGGTATTTCCCGCTTCCGGTTTTCTCAACCGGGGCGACAGCTCGATGTGGTAGGCCAGCCAGCGCGGGTCGGTAATCGTCAATGTCTTGGTCGCCCTGAAATAGATGTCGGCAAACCGGCCGCAAACCGACACGTCCGCAAGGTCTGCATCCGCCAGGCACCGGCGTTCGATCGCCCTGGCCAACGCCTCGGAAGCGGTGGTGAACGCTGCTGAACCGCAGGAGATCTCGACATCGAACGACGATCGGACCTTTCCGTGCCCGTGGATTTCGACCAGGACGTCTGGGCGCCACGTGGCGATCTGCATCGTGTAGTCGCTGTTCAGGTGTTTGTTTGCATCGACGGTGGCGTTGCAGGCGACGATGCTGCAGCAGTCGAGCCGGTCGGCAAGGTAGCGCCCGACAAAACCGGTATTTTCGTCCGAATCGCCATGCTCCGGGCAAGGCAGGTGGGGTGTGCCGGCCGGGGCATGGTGGGGCACGCCGACGACGATGTCAGCGCGTCTGCGCGTCTCTACGATCAAGTGCGAGGATTGAGTCGATTCGAGCTTTGAATGGATATTCATTGTGTAGGCCTGTGCTTGCACCAGACGACATTGATCGATCAAGTTGGTCATCGGCCGGCGACGGTCCGATTAGGAACCTGACCATGACCGAAAGGCCCCAATCCCCTCACCCCACGGATGCGAGGGTACGTTGAAACCGCCTTCTTTCAGCCGGGGGCAACCCCTTACAGTCGGCATTCCCGCCACGGCTGAACCAGCAGGATCAGCCCGGCCGCCGTCAGGTACATCAGCCCCAGGTAGGAGAAAACCAGGGTGTAGTTGCCCTGGGTGACATCCAGGATGTGGCCGCTCAGCCATGGGCCAAGCGGCCCGGACACAAATCCGTAGGCGGTGAAGACCAGCCCGAAGATGGCCCCGAAGTGCACCATACCGAAACAATCACCGGCCAACGGGCCGGAGACCGCAAAGAGGGTCCCGAAGGCAAAGCCAATCACCGCCGCCAGCACGGCCCACAACCACAGACCGGCCAGATGGGGCATGATCAGGTAGGCCACGCCTGCGGCGGCAAAGCTCATCGCCATGATGCGGGACCGGCCGATCCTGTCCGAAAAATAACCGCTGATCAACCTGCCGCAGCCGTTGGTCAGATTGAACGCCGTGAGCAGGACGACGGCCCGTTCCAGGTTCAGGCCGCGAGCCAGGCCGAACCCGGTGGCCAGGACGATCATGCTGGCTCCGGCAGCGCCGGCAAACACCCAGGTCAGCCAGAGACACCAGAATTCACGGCTTTTCAGGGCATCCCCGACCGAGCGTCCGCCGGGTGCAGACGGCGCATCGGACACCGGCGTCGCCGTATCGCTCTCCGGAAACCGGATCAGGGCGGAAGCGGCCAGGCCGATGGTCAGCGCTGCGCAGCCCGCGGCCAGGGTCAAGGCTTCGTACCCCCATGTCGACAAAAGAACGGAGAAAATCGGAGACGTCACCGCTGCCGACAATCCGAAGGCCATGTTGAAAAAACCGGCAACCAGGCCGCGTTTTTCGGGATACCAGCGCTGGACCACCGTCAGTCCCGGGAGGTAGACAAAGGCCGACGAGGCGCCGACGGCAAACGCCCAGACGTTGACTTCGGTCATATTTGCGGCCTGGCTCAGCCAGATGACACTGCCGCCGCCCATCACCGCCCCTAAAGCAGCCAGTCGTCCCGGACCGTATTTCTCCTGCAGGCGCCCGCACAGGTACATGAAGCAGGTGGCCCCGGTGAGAATGAAAAACACCGCCCCGCCGATCGCCCCGCCGTCGGCGTCGAATACATGCTGCCAATGCTGGCGCAGCACTCCGGGGAGTCCGAAAATAAACGAGCCCGGCCAGAAAATGGCGCAGGCGCAAGCAACCAGGATGAAGGGTCTCGGGCTTTTTACCGGCATGCGGGCTCCTCGTTCGATAGCGAATCTACGTATGCGCATCGAGACGTTTAGCATGATGCCGGCAATTGGGCAAATGTCGGCCTGATTCTCCGACGATGCTGTAACGCCCTTCCCCCTTTAAACCGGCCATGGAATCAATTGCCAGAAAATCCGCTTTGTGCCTATAAGGAACCCCGACGATTAACGGCTTCGCAGAAAGCAGAAAAACCGTTGTCTTATGGGAACCCAATAAAGAACGGCTCTCGCGCGTTCATCGGGATTGCATCGATGGGATCCAGTTCGAAAAAAATTGCAGCCACCTGCCTGATCCTGGCCGGAGGAGAAGGCCGACGGCTCACGCCGGACAAGCCGCTTCTGGAAATCGACAACCGGCCGATCATCGAACGGACGGCCAGTGTGGTCGTCCCTCTGTTCGAAGCGGTGCTTGTCGTGACCAACACGCCGGAGAAGTATGCCTTCCTTGGTTTGCCGGTCGTCGGCGACGAGCGGCAGGGCTTTGGCCCCCTGATGGGGATCTACAGCGGCCTGCGCCGGATAAAACACGAGACGGCCTTTGTGTGCGCAGCGGACATGCCCTTTTTGGACGAGACGATCATCAGGCGCCAAATCATAGAACTGGGTGAATTCGACATCGTCGTGCCCTGCCCGGGGAAAAGGCCGGAGTTTCTGCACGCCTTTTATCGCCAACGCTGCCTGCCGGCAATCCGCGACAACCTCGATGCCGGCATCTTCAAGATCGAAATGCTGGTACCGCGCTGCAAAACGCGGCGCCTGGAAAAAGAGTGGTTCGCCAAAAACGGACTGGCACAGGGGATGGACCGCGCGTTCACCAATATCAACACGATGCGTGACTATCGCCGCTGGACCGGACAGGAGGACGGACAGCCGGGCGGGGTATCCGGCCCGAATGCACTCCAATCCATAGCACCCGACCTGCTGCGTGAAATTCGCCGGAGCCTGATCGATCAGGAAAGCGCCTTTCAGGCCAGGTTTACCCAAGAGACCTTTTCCAGCATCTGGTCCCACAGCGCCAGGGTCGCCCGTATCGCCCATCACATCGCCCGGGCGGAGGGCTGGGAGGAGGAACCGGCACTGCTGGCGGGCCTGCTGCATGACAGCGGCAAGTTCGCCAGGGGAAGCTATCACGAGGACGACACCCCGGAAGAGGAAAATGCCGTCCGGTTTGCCCGACGGATCCTATCCGGCACCGCCTACGCGAAATGGCTCCCGTCGATCAGCGATGCCATCCTTTCCTCGTACCTCGAGGGCAAGGCGACCAGCGACATCGGTCGCGCGGTGTACGATGCGGATTGCCTCGACAAGCTGGGCAGCCTGGGGGTCGCCCAGTTTTTCGCTAAAAAGGCCCTCCGGCGGCAATTTCTGGACGATGACGTCATGATCCGGACCAGTATCGAGTTGACCTATGCCCATCACGCGCCGGAGACCCTGAAAACGGCGACCGGCCGTTCCCTGGCCCGCAAACGAAAGGTACGGACACGCCGGTTTTACACCGATCTCCTGGATGAATGGAAAGAGCTCGGGCTTGGCGCATTTACCATCGTAGAGGATGACATCGCGGGGATCGTCTGTATCCTCGTGGTTCCCGGTTCGTGCTCGTGCGGCGGGCGGTTTGAACGCCAATCCGATATCCGCGATTCGTTGAAGTGCCGGTCCGTCGTCGTATGTTACCGGTGCAGGGCCTGCGGGCTTGAAAACGAGTTTTCCTTCTGCCTCCCGAACGTCAGGGGGCTGCCCCAAAAGCCATGAGGCGAGTTGAATGCCTCCCGGGAGCTAAAAAACCCGATCTGCCTGATCGCCAAAGCGGGGACCGTTGTCTCGATAACGGATTGACATTGCCCATGTAATTTCTTTACAACGCATCTATTCCTTCTACCTTCGGAAAGGATACCGATGAAACGCACCCCCCAATGCCTGGCGCCGGCTGACGCCGATGCCCGCAGGGCGGTCAAGCCGGTGATCTGCTACCCGGTCGACACGCTCCCCCGGCCGGACATGACCACTTATGCGGCCGCGCGCCAACGAATGGAACTGACGGAAGTGGTGGTTGTGCCGCCGCGGGAGGCCCGAACCTTTCGTGTACCGGCAGGCCATTTTTTCAGGATCGTCAGCGTGGACGGCCCGCAGGTGGGCGACCTGAATCTCTGGGCGGAGAAGGATCTGTCGGAGCGGTTTTACAGCGGCAAGACCCGCGCGCTTCACGGCACTCACCTGAGCACCGGCGACCGGATGTGGAGCGGTTTCCCCCACATGCGCCCGATGGCGACGATCACCCATGACACCCTCGACTGGTATGGATTCGATGCGGATGGCGGCAGCGTGCACGATGTGATCGGCACACGCTGCGATCCCTATACCGGCCGGCTGCTTGGCGGGCGGGACTATCACCATTGCTGCCATTCGAACCTGACCCGCGCCCTGGCCGCCGAGACCGGCCTGCCGCTGCATCAGGCCGAGCCCCATGTGCATGATGTCCTCAACGTCTTCATGTGCACGGGCTTCACCCGTGACACGCACCAGTATTTCATGAAGGCCAGCCCGGTGCGTCCCGGCGACTATCTCGAATGCTTCGCCGAGATCGATCTGCTGGGCGCGTTGTCGACCTGCCCCGGCGGCGACTGCAGCACGGAGCATTCCAGCGATAAAGCGGCCTGTTACCCGCTGAAGGTCGAAATTCACCGACCCGACCCCGATGCGCTGACCGGCTGGGCGCCCCCCGCACCGTCAGCCTATTCGCGCAGCCACGGGATGTGAAGAATTTTAGAATAGTTTTAAACCGAACCAAATAAAAAGCCTGGACAATGGCTTGACCCATTTTCCAGGCTGCTTTTTTTAGAGGAGATGCTGGTTTATCAACGGGCAACCCGCAGGAAGCTGTCGTCGACCCCATCTACGACCGACGTTTATACCCGGCGAGGCGTGGTCGTCATCAGCCCTTCACGCGCTTGACGGTGCCGTTGGCCATCAGCGATTGCAGCTGATTGAGCAGGTTTTGCTCTTGCCGATCGATGTGGTGATCCTCATTGGCCACCTTCATGATGGCATCGTATTCGGAGCTGGTGATTTCGCAGTCGGCAATGGCCTTGTGGATCAAGTCTGCCAGCTTTTCCGATGATTTGCTTAATTTTTCTCCTGGCCTCATATTCTCCTCCTGTGTCCGATGATGGTTTGGCTACGTGGGTTGTCCGAAAATCGTGCAATGAACGTGGCTGTGATTGGTTGAACATGAAATGGCCGGCATGACACCGTTCCCTCAGTCCTTGCCATTCTTATTGATCTCCCGAGTCAAACAGCCTGCCCTGTGCATGTGGTCAGGCAGTCCCGATCGGGTTGATCAATTTCGAGGGGATAGCCATTGACAGGAATCACATTTTAAATGCAAGAATATCTCAAATGGCCGCTGGTTTGTCAAGGCAGATAGGAAAGCAATATATTTAAATAATATCATTCAGTTATATCCCAACTCAGATCTTACGACGGATGGCACCTTCACGAAATGGTTGCCTGGCCGGGCGGACATCTGAGAATATGATATGCCTGTCCAGGTCGCGGGCTCGCATCGCCATATTCAAACCACACCGTTGCGGGGTCAGTCACGGAAATGGCGACATCCGGGCCATCCCGTATCCGCTGGGACGGAGGAACCGTCGTCGCCTTGGGCTTTACATCTATCCAGGCGTACTTAAGTTGCAGACAACGCACTGACGGGGAAGCGCCCACTCGGACCCCAGGCGACCAATGGACACTGTCGGCACCGACAGATGCTGCCGCCAAACCGATCGATCGCAGGCGGCGGCCTTTTCATTTCATTGAAGCCACGCCCCGGAACTGCGCTACCGGAGGCAGGGTAATGCGGATAAATGCCTGACACGTAAAACTCAGATCCGGATCAAGGAGCAGGAGACATACCATGAATAAAACCGTGAAATGGATTCTTTTCGTTGCCGGTTCACTGGTGGCGTTGATCGTCATCGCCGTGATCGTCCTGCCGATGGTCATCGACGTCGAAAAGTACAAACCCCAGATCGAGCAGCAGGTCACCAAGGCCACCGGACGCAGCTTCAAGCTGGGCGGCGACCTGAAACCGTCCATATTTCCATGGGTCGGTGTACGCTTGTCGGACCTGCACCTGGGAAATCCTTCCGGTTTCAAGGAAAAAGATTTCCTTTCGGTGGCCTCTTTTGAGGTGCGCGTCAAACTCCTGCCCCTGTTGTCACGAAATGTCGAAGTCAAACGGTTCGTTATGAACAAACCGGTAATTGTGCTGGAAAAACGCAAGGACGGCAAAGGCAGCTGGGAAGACCTGGGCCAACCCTCTGAAAAACCGGCAGTGCCGGCAAAGGAAAAGCCGGCGCCGTCGTCCACCGGCGAGCTTCCCATCAAGGGGTTGCTGATTGGAGAATTTGCCATCACCGACGGCCTGATCGTGTGGCTGGACCAAGCCGCCGGCGTTCGCAAGGAGGTCAAGGACATCGACCTGGTGTTGACGGATGTCTCCTTTGACAAAGCTATCGGGGTGGCTTTTTCGGCATCGGCCGACCAGAAGCCGCTTAAACTGTACGGCACCATCGGCCCGGTGGGGGCTCAACCCGGAAAAAACCCCGTGCCGATGGAGCTGGCCATCAACCTGCTCAACGAACTGGATGTCAAGCTGAGCGGTCGGATCGACCCGTCCCCAGCGGTGCCCACATTCGATGTTGCCGTGAACGTGGCCGAATTTTCGCCCCGCAAGGTAATGGGCCAACTGGGCGAAACACTCCCCTTTGAACCGGCCGACGCCAAGGTGCTTAACGCCGTTGCCCTGTCACTCAAGCTCAAGGGTACCCCACAAAACATCGTCGTGTCCGACGGCAAATTGAAACTGGACGACTCCCAGGCCACTTTTTCCGCCCAGGTCGGCGAGTTCGACAAGCCCAACCTCAAGGCTGACCTTAACCTGGATGGTATCGATCTGGATCGCTACCTGCCGCCTCCTGCCACTGAAAAGGCCGGTGCGGCGTCTCCCGGAAAACCGCCGGCGGCGCCGACCGCGAAAAAGACCGATTACGCTCCGCTGCGCCGCCTGGTGATGGATGCACGCTTCAAAGCCGGTGAACTGAAGGTCAAAAAAGCCCGCATGCAGAACCTTGAGGTCCGGGTCAGCGCACGCAATGGCATTGTCCGGTTGGATCCACTCAAAATCGACCTTTACCAGGGCAGCCTGGCCGGCACCGGCACGCTCAGTGTTCAGAAGGAAAAGCCCGAGACAGCCATGGAACTGGCAATCAAGGGCATCCAGGCCGGTCCACTGATCAGGGACGTAATGGCCAAGGAATTGATTGAAGGCGCCATGGCCGCCGATATCGGTCTGAATTTCTCCGGAGACACCCCCGATGGCATCCGCCAGACGCTCGGCGGCAAAGGCGACCTGCGCTTCACCGACGGCGCGATCGTCGGCATCGACCTGGCGTCGATGGTGCGCAACGTGAATACCGCCTTCGGCTTTGGCCAACAGCCCTCGGAAAAGCCACGCACCGACTTCGCAGAACTGCAGTTGCCCTATACGATCACCAGCGGACTGGTTAAAACCGATGGCTCCAGGCTGGTCTCTCCCCTGCTGCGTGTATTGGCTGCCGGCAAGGCCGACCTGGTCAAAGAGACGTTGGATTTTCGTGTAGAACCCAAATTTGTCGCCACCATCCAAGGCCAGGGGGACACGACCCAGCGCAAGGGGATCCTGGTACCGGTGATGGTGTCGGGCAGCTTCGGATCACCCACATTCACGCCGGATCTCAACGCCATTCTGGAACAACGGCTTGACCAGTCCCTGCCCGACAAGGAAGCATTGAAAAAGATGGTGCCTTCGAAGGAAGCGGCCGGGAAGATGGTGCAGGAAGGCGTGAAAGGCCTGCTCAAGGGGTTGGGCAACCAGTGAGCGGCCCCGTCCGAGCCGTTACCCGCCGGATTGAATCGCCAACGGGCAGCTTCAGGTGAACCGCCCGACAAACGGATGATGTTCGCTTCTGTTCAGGTGATCAATGAAAAAATGACCAGCGGCAGGGCATTGTAGTTGATCTTCAGAAAAGTCAGGCCGGCGACGAAAAAGAACGCTTTTTTCAAGTGCCTGTCGTTGATTCGCTGCCAGACTTGTTCAGAGGCCTTGCGGGTGCAAAAGCGGACCACGCTCTTGCCATAGCGGATGTTCTTTTCGACGATGTCCGGATAGTTGTTGATGCTGTTTTTCAACTTGGCGCCGTTGGACTGGATTTTTTTCAACAGCTTCGATTCGGTCCCCATCACCTTGGCCTCTTTGCGGTTTACGGCATCCAGAAAGGCTTTCCGGCTGCGGGCACAGTCGGCATAGGTGACCACAAGACCCATTTCCGGAAGGCTGTGACCGTCGCTGCCACCGGTAATGGCACGATTCAGATTGAATCCCAGCAGGGCACTTTTCAAATTCCAACGCTTCAGATTCTCCGAATTGATCACCTCTACACCATCGGCCATCCGCAGCAGGCGGTCCAGCTGCGCTTCCGAGAAGCTGTGGTTGCATATGCCGGTGAAGGCGGCCGAATAGGGATGCGGGAAGATGACGACGCTGTTGTATTTCCTGGCACGCCGGACGATTGATTCCACATCCAGGTCGATCGACGACATGACTGTCGGCCCCATGAACGGCTTGACATCGGCGGCATAAAAGTTCTTGAGGTCATCGATATGGTAAAAATAGACCAGCACGTGAGTCCCTTCGAGGGAGGTTACCTCGATGCCGGGAATGCTGAGCACATCGTCATGACCGTCGAGTTCCACAGCCCCATCGATGGCATTATGGTCGGTGATGGCAATGCCGATCCCCAGTTGCCGGGCCCGCTGGGCAATCTCTGCCACGGTATCGGTGCCGTCTGAAAAGCGGGAGTGGAAGTGCAGATCAACCACGGTATTCGAGTTGCATAGCGCAGTCAGATCGGGAGCCTCAAATTGAATTCGATTGAAATTGTCCATGTATCCTGTTCGACCAGCGTTGTCGGCTTTGGGTGAAGGATCCAGCCAGTAAAAATAATCTACCTGCATCCTGTGTCAACATTTATTTTCATTCTCGCGCTTGAACAGCGCGTTGGCCCGGTGCCATGTATCTGACCAACCAGACTTTATTATCGGCAGTCGGTCAGGATCCTAAAGCCGTTTTTCGGGTCGGGCGACGTGCCTTCGCCCCTCCTTTTTCCCATGGTGGCTTTCCCCCTTGGACAACTTGAATTTGTCTGGCCAGGTGCTTATACTCACCCATAATGAGAGGCGGCGACACTTAAAACGAGCCGTTCAGGACAGTCGGCAAGCCCTTTCCCCGCAGCGGTGAAATAGGTTCTCTTCACTGCGGGAAGACGGCGAGCCTCGGTCCTGGACCGCTTTCCAGGCCGCGTGAACGTGAACCGATGACGAGTTGATCATGAGCCAATACAACGAAAAAATTCCCGACCCCAAAGAACTGGAGAAAGAGCTGGGTGATTTCCTGGCTAAAAAATTCGGCGGCAGCGTAAAACTGGCAACGCCCATCGTCATGCCCCAGACAGCCAGCACTGACGAAGGCGAGGCACCGCCGAAAGACCACAAAACGATCAATTTCGATCTAAAACCCAAGGATCTGGTCTCCTATCTGGACCAGTACATCGTCAAACAGACGGCGGCCAAAGACACGCTGGCCACCAAAATCTGCACGCACTTCAACCGGATCAAGCATATTCAAAGCGCCCCGGACGAATTTGTCGACATGGTCGGCATCATCAAGAACAACGTGCTGATGCTGGGCCCTACCGGCGTGGGCAAGACCTACATGGTGCGGCTCATCGCCAAGAAAATCGGTGTACCGTTTGTCAAAGGGGACGCCACCAAATTCAGCGAGACCGGATATGTCGGCGGGGATGTGGAGGATCTGGTTCGAGATCTGGTCAAAGAGGCCGACGGCGACATCCAACTGGCCCAGTATGGCATCATCTACATCGATGAAATCGACAAAATAGCATCCAGCCACAACCTGATCGGTGCAGACGTTTCCCGAACCGGTGTCCAGCGCGCGCTGCTCAAACCCATGGAGGAAACCGACGTGGATCTGAAAGTCCCCCACGATCCGGTATCCATGCTGCAGGAGATCGACAGGTTCAGGAAAACCGGCAAGAAGGAAAAGAGCAGCATCAATACCAAGCACATTCTGTTTATCATGAGCGGCGCCTTTTCCGGTATCGACAAGATTATCTCCCGGCGCATCGCCGACCAGAAGATCGGGTTCGGGGCCTCCCTATCAGACCCGTCCCAGGATGCTGACATCCTGACCAAGCTAAAATCCGAGGATCTCGTCGAGTACGGATTTGAATCCGAGTTCGTCGGCCGGCTCCCCGTACGCACCATATTCGAACGGCTGACGGAACTGGATCTTCGAGACATCCTTGAAAACCCCAACAATCCCATCGTTCTGGGCAAAAAGCTGGATTTTGCCGCCTACGGCATCGACATCAAGTTTCAGGCCGACGCCCTGGCCGAGTTGGCCCGTCGGGCCTACGATGAGAACACCGGCGCACGCGGGCTGGTCAGCGCCGTTGAAAGCGCCCTGTTGCCTTTCGAAAAAACCTTGCCATCCACCACGATCAAACGCTTTGCCGCCACCCGCCAGGTGATCGATCGACCGAACGAAAGCCTGAGCGACCTGCTCGAGCGGCCCGGAGACGAGACATTCAGGCAGGCATTCGACCAACTGGCAGAAGAAGAGTGTCAACGCATTGTAGACTATGTGACGGCCAACCGGAAAACCTTCGCCGAAAAATACGGCATCCAACTGACGGAATCACGCATCGAACTGGCCGCCAGGGCCTATTGCAACCTGGTGACCGACATTGAAAAAGTGCTGAAAAAGATAAAAACCTACTACGAAGAGACCAAGACCATAGAGCTTTACTTTATCAAAAATCATGGTATTAACATTGTCCTGGAAGAAGAGGCCATCGATCACATCATTGGGCAATGCTTCAATGCCCGGGGCATGCCGGAAGACTATTACCGCAAGTTGACCGCTGATTTCGAACATGGCCTGAAGCTGGTTCGCGAAAAAACAGGACGGACTCGCTTCTTTATCACCCGGGAGGCGCTGGAAAAGCCGGACGGCTACATAGCCGCTCTTCTCAGGCAATCCGGCGACGACCGTCTCCGACTCACGCCGAATCCCGACAATCTGCTGAAAGGCTGAATTTACATGATCGGAATATCCAAGCTTTACTGCGGAACCGTTGAGCCCTCGGATGCCCTTCGATACGGCCGCCATTCGTCCACCCTGCCCTCCCACCTGCTGCAGTTTTCCAAGGACAAACGGCCGGTGGTCGTATGGAATGTGACCCGCAAATGCAATCTCAAGTGCGTTCACTGCTATGCCCAGGCCACGGAAGAATCCGTGGCCAACGAGCTCTCCACCGACGAAGGGAAAACACTGATCGACGATCTGGCCCAGTTCGGCGCGCCGGTCATGCTTTTCTCGGGCGGTGAGCCCCTAGTCAGAAAGGACCTTCCCGAACTGGCCGCCTACGCCGTCGAAAAAGGCATGCGGGCGGTGATCTCCACCAACGGCACCTTGATCACCGCCGGCTTGGCCAAAACACTCAAATCAATCGGCCTTTCCTACGTGGGCATCAGCCTGGACGGCATGCAGGGGATCAACGACAAGTTCAGGGGTGTACCCGGTGCTTATGACAAAGCCCTGGAAGGTATCCGCAACTGCCAGGACGCGGGCATCAAGGTGGGATTGCGCTTTACCGTCAACAAGTTCAATGTGGGTGACATTCCTGCCATCTTCGATCTGCTGGAGGAGATGGACATCCCCCGGGTCTGCTTTTACCACCTGGTCTATGCCGGCCGGGGATCCAAAATGGTGGAAGAAGACCTCAGCCTGGAAGGCACCCGCAAGGCGGTCGACCTGATCATCGACCGGACCAAGGCCCTTCACGACAAGGGCCTGGCCAAGGAAGTGCTCACGGTGGACAACCACGCCGACGGACCCTACCTCTACCTGCGGCTGCTGAAGGAAGATCCCCAACGGGCCGCCGAGGTTCTTGAACTGCTCAAGATGAACGAGGGCAACAACTCGGGCCGCGGCATCGGCTGCGTCAGTTGGGACGGCGAGGTGTATGCCGACCAGTTCTGGCGCCACCACAGCTTCGGCAACGTCCGCCAGCGACCCTTTTCCCAGATCTGGACCCAGCCGGAAGACGACCTGTTGTTAAAACTCAAGGAAAAAAAGATCCACGTCAAGGGCCGCTGTTCCACCTGTGCGTGGCTGGATGTCTGCGGCGGCAACTTCCGGGTGCGCGCGGAAGCGATTCACGATGACGTGTGGGCACCGGACCCGGCCTGCTATCTCACCGATGAGGAGATCGCCCAGACCATATAAGGCCCGCCGTGGCAGGCAGCGTCCGTGGTGATTCGTGGTCAACCCGAGCGAGGGACGCCGCCACGGACCTTTACACCCTGAACGACCATTACCAGGAGTTGACATGCTGTTTCCCGATTATCGCCCCCGAAGGATGCGCCAGAGTGAGGCATTTCGCAAAATGGTCCGCGAGACGGCCCTTTCCGTCGACGATTTCATCCTGCCGCTGTTCGCCGTCGACGGGAAAGGGGTCAAAGACCCCATCGAGGCCATGCCCGGCCAATACCATTTGTCCATCGACAACTTGGTCAAGACAGCCGGACAGGCTTACGACTTAGGGATCCCCGCGATTATTCTTTTCGGCGTCCCGCCGAAAAAGGACCCGTTGGGCACTCAGGCTTACGCCAAAGACGGCATCGTCCAGCGGGCCATCCGTGCGGTCAAGAACAAGGTGCCGGAACTGGCGGTGATCACCGATGTGTGCCTGTGCCAGTATACCGACCACGGCCACTGCGGCTTTGTGGACGGCCATACCGTGGACAATGACGCCTCACTGGATCTTCTGGCAAAGACAGCCCTATCCCATGCCGTGGCGGGTGCCGACATGGTGGCCCCGTCCGACATGATGGACGGCCGGGTCGCCGAAATCCGGAACACGCTGGACGAAAACGACTATGCACAGATCCCTATCATGTCTTACGCCGCCAAGTATTGTTCGTCCTATTACGGACCGTTTCGGCAGGCGGCCCACAGCGCGCCCCAGTTCGGGGACCGCCGCACCTACCAGATGGATCCGGCCAATGCCAGGGAGGCCATCCGCGAAGCCACCATGGACGTGGAGGAAGGGGCCGACATCATCATGGTGAAACCGGCACTGGCTTACCTGGATATCATTTGCCGGATCCGTGACGAAGTTGACCTGCCCGTGGCGGCATACAATGTCAGCGGCGAATATTCCATGATCAAGGCTGCTGAAAAAATGGGCTGGCTCGACGGCCAGAAGGTCATGATGGAAACCCTTACCGCCATCAAACGGGCTGGGGCCGACATGATCCTGACCTATTTTGCCATGGATGCCGCCGCCCTGATCAACGGATGAGTGCCTTCAAAGGATAGATTAGACCGATGCCCTCCCATCCCCGCACAGAAATAGACAAACCGCCCCATGCGCACGGCAAGGGCAGCGCCCTTCGCCTGGTTGCCTGGGAAACGACCCGAAACTGCAATCTGTCCTGTGTTCACTGCAGGGCCGCCGCCACCACCGGCCCCTACCAGGGAGAACTGGACACCGACCAGGGGTTGAAACTGCTGGATGAGATCGCCGAGGTGGGAAAACCCATCATCATCCTCACCGGCGGGGAGCCGCTGCTCAGGGATGACATCTTCGACCTGGCCAAACATGGCGACAGCCTGGGGCTGAGGATGGTTATGGCCCCCAACGGGACCCTGATCACCCCGCAGGTGGCCGAAAAAATGGCGGCTTCCGGCATCCGCCGGATCAGCGCCAGCATCGACGGGGCCACCAAGGCGTTTCACGACAAGTTCCGCGGTGTAGAGGGTGCTTTCGACGCCGCCATCAGCGGTATCGAATATGTGAAAGCCGCGGGAATCGAATTTCAGATCAACACCACCATCACCAAAAGCAATCTGGACCAGATCCCCAGGATTCTTGAACTGGCCGAACGGCTGGGTGCGGTGGCCCATCATATTTTTTTGCTGGTCCCCACCGGCCGGGGAAAGTATATCGTGGATCAGACCATTGACGCCAAGGAATATGAAGCCACCCTGAACTGGTTTTATGACCAGCGCGAAAAAACACCGCTGCAGCTCAAGGCCACTTGCGCGCCCCATTACTATCGGATATTGCGTCAGCGGGCAAAAGCGGAAGGAAAGACGATCTCTTTCCAAACGCACGGGCTCGATGCCGTGACCCGCGGCTGCCTGGCCGGCACGGGATTCTGTTTCATTTCCCACACGGGTGTCGTGCAGCCGTGCGGCTACACGGATGTTAACTGCGGCGACGTCACCCGGACCCCCTTTGGCGAAGTCTGGAACCACTCGCCGATTTTTCTGAAACTTCGCGACTTCAAACAGCTGGAAGGAAAATGCGGCGCCTGCGAGTACCGGGCAGTCTGCGGCGGTTGCCGGGCCAGGGCCTTCGAGGCCAGTGGCAGCTACATGGCAGAGGAACCGCTATGCGCCTTTCAACCGGAAAAAGCATCACCTTCCATGTGATGGGGCGCGTCAGGATGCCAGCATCAGGCAGCCGGTTGGCATTGGATCCGGAGCCGCTGTTCACGGCAAAACGTTACCATCGACCACTACATTTTGCGGTTACCTCGACGACTATCCACAACGGGCCTTGACATCAGGCCTTTTTTTTAATAGTTTTTCGCACCAACGTCCATCCGGCGAATCGATTGCCCGGTGAGCAACCGGAAAAACACACCGATCCCGGCCACCCATCGATATAACGATGACTGAGTTCCCCAAAAGGGCTGCATTGAAAGCGACGCCGCTGCTGACCGTGATCCTTGCCGTGCTGCTTGCATACAACCTGCGGGCGGAAGCGACGATGGTCAAGGACATTCGGTTTGGCGATAATAAGGATTACATACGAATGGTGATGGAATTTGACCGGCCGTTGAACCCGCCCCCGTCTTTCTCCATCCAGCGCCACACGTTGCAGGTTACCCTGACCGGAGTCGCCGTCGACCTGCCTGATCGTCCACCGCGAGAATACCACGCGGACATCATCAGCCTCGCGGTTTCCGGCACGCCGCAGGCCACGCGCATCGATGCAGCCTTTTCCTTTGCCCCCGCCGATGTCAAAACCTTTTCGCTGACCGGTCCTGACCGCTTCATCGTCGATGCTTACCGCCCCCTGTCGACGGCCGCCCCCGGGCCGCCCGTCGAAGATTCAGGACAGGCGGCATCGATCGAAAAAACCATGCCCCTGCCGGAGCCACACCGCCCGGCGGAAATACTGCCACCGACCGACGGTTCGCCCCCCATCGAAAAGACGTCGATCCAGCCCGACGGCGCCGCTCCTTCGCTCAGCAGCACCGCTGAGGATTTGCGCCGGCACCGGTTTCAGCAGCGATTGATCGCTGCCCTGATCGTGGTCACCTCAATCATTGTCGTTCTGCTCATTTTTCTGATATGGATGGGCGCTGGCCGGAAAAACCCGCCGGCGCCGTCCTGGGTTCAGGATCTCCCGCCGACCAGGGATCGGAATATTGAAAACATTGACTCGGTGATCGGTGAGCATCTGAAAAACCATGACCACCGATAGGAAAGCAAGCCAGGTATTTTCATGTTCCAACAGAAAAACGAAGCGCTCCTTGTTGGCTTGTCGGATGCTGAAAAGGATGACCTTGAAAAAATGATCCGCGAATTCCACCGGGACCGACCGCAGGATGTCTCCGGGGGGACCGGAGGACCGATCCAGACCCAGCTGGACCGTCTCACCAGCAGCCTGGCTGATCTGAGTGAATGGGTATTGTCGACCGACCGCCGGATAGCCGCCCTGGCCGAAGTCATGCGCCTGTCGCACCAAAAAAGTGAATTGCTGAACCAGCGCCTGGACGCTGTCATTGCGGCCCTAAAAAAAGGAAGAATGCTCTGAACATGAATGGAATCGAACCGCACGCGAATCCGGATCAGGAAAGCATCATCGAACAGATTCTCAATGACCAGATCGATATTCATTCGACGGAGGAGTTTGAAACGATTCTCGACGTGTTTCCCGACAATCCGGCACTGTATCGCAAATTTGCCGACCTGCTGGCCACCAGAAAGCGTGTGGATGAGGCGCTATTGGCTTACCACAAGGCGGCCGCTCTCTACCTGGACGCCGGCATGGTGCTCCAGTCCATTGTCGCCAAGATATTGGAGTGGAGTATCGTCAAGCCCTCCCACCGTGAAGGACACGATTTCCATGCGGCGGTCCGGCGCAAGGGCGGCGGTGACATGCCCTCCCAGGTCCTTTTTTCCCAACTGGATTATGAGGAGATGGTGGCCCTGATGCTCCGCCTGACCCGGGTGCGCCTGTCGCCTGGCGAGGTGGTTTACGACGCCGGCCAGGAATCCACGGACATATACCTCATCGTATCAGGCGAGTTGACGGAAACACTGCCGCAAATAGCGGGCGCCGATCCCATCCCTGCCGTTGCACTGGCGGAAAACGACATCTTCGGGGACATTTTTCCCCTGGAAGAGGAGTCGTTCTGCCTTGCACGCGTCACGGCCACCAGCGCCGCGGAACTGGTTAAAATTTCGAAACCGGTGCTCAAAGCCACCTGTTACCGCTTCCCGAGAATCCGTGAACTTCTCGAGCGATTGAGCCGGGTCCGGACGCCGCAGGGCAAACGGGCCTGGCAGACGGTTCGCCGCTCATGCCGATACAGCCTGCCCGCGGAAATACTGATCGAGCTTATGCCAGCGGACAACGGAATCAAGCGGATCATCCACGGTACCACCAGAGACCTGTCGACCGGCGGCATTTGCGTGGTCCTGAAAAACGATACCACCCGCTCCGATATCGAGGCGTTGCTCAAGCAAAAACCGACCTTGACGATCCTCGAGGGAAATCGAACGGCGATCGACGGGCTGGCCGGCACCGTAGCCTGGCGGAAAACGGTCGGCCGGACGAACCGCCCGACCCATATTGTCGGTATCACGTTCGATCCGATGGCCGAAGAGACAGCAATCGCCCTGAATGCATTCTGTACCATATCCAACGACGAACAGGACATGATCTGGAATCTGTGGAATCATCTGGTGCGACACTGAATTCGAAGGGATAACAACAGATGCAAAACCGGTACACTGAAAAGGAGAAGTCCCGATCACCTCAGATCTGGGCGGTCGGCGGCGGTAAGGGCGGCATCGGCAAAAGCGTTCTCAGCATTTTGATATCCATGGCACTGGCCGAAAAAGGCCAGGATACGGTGGTCATCGATGGAGATCTGGGCGGGGCCAACCTTCACACCTTCATGGGCATCCGCACTCCCAGCAGGACCCTGAATGATTTTATCAGTCGCCAGTATGCAACCCTGGACGAGGTCTGCGTGGGAACGGAACAAAAGGGCCTTCGAATCATCTGCGGGGCCAGCGAGGTGCTGACCCTTGCCAATCTTCAATATACCCAGAAGGTAAAAATCCTTCAGGCGATCTCCAAAATCGAGGCCGACCATGTGATCCTGGACCTGGGTGCTGGCACCGGATTCAATACCCTTGACTTTTTTCTATCCGCCCACCGCCAGATTGTGGTCATGACACCCCAGCCCGTTGCGATTCAAAATGCCTATGCGTTCGTCAGAAACGCCGTCTACCGGACCTTGAGTCGACTGACGAACCGCCGGCCGTCTCTGGGAGGGCTGGTAAAGGCGGCCATGGACCCCAAGAACGACATACGGGTGAGAACGGTGAGCAACTTGTTGGATCGGGTGGCCGAAAGCGGAGATCCGGCCGATGCGGCAGAAATGGCGAATCATCTCAAGCGAATTCACCCCACCCTGATCACCAACATGACCAGGGAACCGCGGGATAAAAATGCCGGGCGGATCATCCAGATGGTGTCGCAAAAGCATCTGATGATTCAGGCAGAAATCGGCGGCGGCGTCTATTTCGACCCCCAGATCAATGCGATGGTTTCGGCCATGGAACCACTCACGCGGGTAGACCGAAACAGCAATGCCCTCCAATCCGCGTTGGCCATCGTGTCACATCTGGAGAATACCAGGAGGGATACAGGAAAACAATTGGGATCCGTCAACTGAAAATAGAGCGTCTCCTGAGCCAATCGTCAGCGCAGGGGCAGTGTGTCCCTGAACGTTTCGAAACAGTTTCTAATGGCCTCCGAAGTTTGGGGAGCCAGATCCACAAAGCTGCACCCCACGCCCCTTTTGTTGACATTGGCGATCTTGGCCTTCAGAAGGACCGCTTTTTCCTCGGTAGGAAACTTGATGGCAAGGCTGACCAACCGCCCTGGATCAAGCCCGGATTTATCCCTCACCTCCACAAAAAGGCCGTTCAGGCTCAAGTCGGTCACCTTGAGCACGTCCTTCAGATGACCGAAAAGCGCCGTGCAGCGAAATTCCAGCCGCGGGA
Source organism: Desulfosarcina sp. (assembly GCF_055467485.1). NCBI lineage: Bacteria > Pseudomonadati > Thermodesulfobacteriota > Desulfobacteria > Desulfobacterales > Desulfosarcinaceae > Desulfosarcina > Desulfosarcina sp. The sequence goes on from NZ_JBUOIV010000033.1 coordinate 26,628, forward strand.
ATTGCCGCCGCTCGCTGCTGACTTCAATATGCTGGCTTCGAACATCAATCATGTCCAGTCAAACTCCTTTGTTAACTCGCGCTGTGGTTGCCCCTGACAATAATATAGCACGGTGTGTTCCAATTTCAATGGGTCGACCACCGATAGAAACGGTTGAAGGCGGCGCCATTCATCATCGTCGCCAGGCCGGTGGTGATCGTACCATGATCTCCCGCAGAGGCAATGAATGGTTTCAGCCGATACGGTATTGCGAACTGGCCTGACGTTGGAGGCGATCGATCATGTTTTTCATGATTTCAATCTGATACTTGGTCAGCGATTCGTATTGAATCCCGATGCCGCCCTGCTCCAGGCGGATTACGCGGCCCTTGATTTTGAGGGCCAGTTGGTCCTCGGCCACCGAAAAACAGATAGAGACCGGCTGATTCATGGTAAACGACTCACAGCTTTCCACAAACATCCCGCCGGCACTGATATCCATGGCGGAGCAGTTGATGGCACGACCATCAGCGGCCAGATCCAGCGTAATATTGCATGGAACCCGGGGGTATTCCCGAAGCATGGAAAACCGTTTTTGCTCGTATCGGTTCATGAATTTCAGGAGATCCGCTTCGGACAATTGATTGATCAGAAGGAAAAAACGCGCGATGAGCAATTGCCGGTCCCTGGCTGCAACAACGCCATCCGCATGGGAATGCGGCATCTCCAGAAGTTTGTCGTTGTCCTTGAGGTTCAAGTCCTTGAACAGGTGCAACAGGGAAATCAACTGTTCATCGGTCATTTTGTATATGGCAATTGAAAGGCGGGTCAGGATCTTCTTTTTTTCCGCCTGCCAGATGGGATCATGCATCGATGTTGTCTCCTGCATATGTCGACCGAGGATTGCCCCGGATGGCGACAGGCATGGAAATGTTCCTGTAGAAGTTATCCGTAGGAACATCCGGGCGCACGCAGTTGTGTCCAGAGCATGGGTGAGCTGAGCCATGGTAGACAAAAAAATGCCCTGAAGCGACGAATATCGACATTCGCCAGTGGCACTGTATCCCTTTTCCAATGCAAAAAGCAAGTCTCGATTCAGCGGGATAATGGTGAATAACCAACGGTTTCAGCTGATTAGCAATTTATTGGACAAATCGGCCAACCAGGTTCGCCTGACCGGAAAAAAAGCCGCCTTTTGGGCCACCGGTGTCGGCGGCATTCATGGATACCCCTTCGTATAAAAAAAAGTACTTAAAATCATAGAAAAAACTTGAAATCCTAAAGCAAAAAAGGGTATTAAACGCACGTGAACCGGTAAAATCGTTTCCGAATGATTGAGCCTGCAGTTGCCACCGGGGCGTAATTGTACGTCATTCGCTCAAGGGGCAGCAGAACCGCCACCGTACCGGTGGACCAGCTCGTGAGTACCCGCACCATAACGGTCGGGGACTGCCGTGCTGGCTGCCCGGGAAAGCGCTGTTTTATCAAGGAGGAAGGGACATTGTCTTATATCCTGGATCAAGAACAACTGGACGGCTTGGAAGAGGCGTTGACCACCGATCTGATGACGCTGGGCATACAATCCGTGATCCTCATCGACATGGCCGGCAATGTCATCGTCAACCTCGATGACGGCAAGGTTCGCCACGATGTCTACTCGCTCGCGGCCTTGGCCGCCGGAAATTTCGGAGCGGTAAGCGCGATGGCTTCAATCATCGGCGAGGAGGAGTTCTCACTGCTGTTCCACAAAGGCAAGAGCGAGAACATCAATTTCACCAAAATCATGGATGACTTCCTGCTGGTTTCCATTTTCGGGAACGATGTATCACTGGGTTACCTCAGACTCAAGATCGATGAAGTGATAAAAAAAATCAAGGTTCTGATTGAAAAGACCCGATCGACCTGACGTGTCGACCTGCGCGGTAACGGCTTGGTCCACCCGAAATTAAAAACAAGCGGGACGGAAGCATGGCGTTTATCAATACCAAAACAAAAGAAGTTCAGGTCAAACTCGTTTTTGTCGGCCCCGGCAGAGGCGGGAAAACAACCAATCTGGAGTACATCTTCAGCCGGATCCGGCACCGAATCGAATCGGACATGGTCAGCATCAAGACCCAGGGCGACCGTACCTTGTTTTTCGATTTTCTACCTTTCGAACTGGGGGCGATCAAAGGGTACAATGTTAAAACCCAGCTATACACGGTTCCCGGCCAGGTCAAGTACAACGCCACCCGAAAACTGGTTCTCAAAGGCGTGGATGGGGTTGTCTTTGTCGCCGACTCCATGGTCGATCGAAGGGAAAACAACATCAGTGCCCTGAACAATCTGACGGAGAATCTAAAATTTTACGATATAGATATCGCCGACCTTCCCCTTGTGTTCCAATACAATAAGCGAGACTTGGCAACGGAGGGAATTCCCATTCTCGACGTTGAAACCATGGAAAAGGATCTCAACGCCCAACTCAAGGCTCCCAGTTTCACGGCCAGCGCGCTCAAGGGAGACAATGTGATCCCCACTGTTAAAAAAGCCATCTCTACAACGATGGTGGCGATTCGAGAAAAGCTTCTATAAGGAGGAACCGCCGTGGATAAAAAAGCGAATGATACGTTCGCCTTTGATTTGGAAAACCGTCTCGATGATTTCTTCAGTGATGCATTGCCTCCCCAAGATGAACCGTCAACAGATGGGCCTCCGGCAGCCAAAACCGATCTTCCGTTAAATGAATTAAAATCCACGATCCTGGCCATTGACTGGGAAATTACCGACGATGTTCTCGAAACGTTCATCGACCAGTTAGACGGCCTGTTGGAGCAGTTTGAAGACGACAAAGTGATTCATACGCTACTCAAGCTTTTAAAATCGCTGGGCAAATATGTCCGTGGGCACAAGTCAAAAGCCCATCCGGATACCATCAAGCGTATTATGGCGGTCTACTCTGCCTTGGAGGAATCGGTCAACAACGATGGGATGAGCCGGAGCGAAAAAGAAAAAATGCTGCTGGAGGAGGTCCGACAATTTCAGCGGTTAAAGGCATCCATCGTCGCATCCAACACTCCCTATGCGGCCAGCGGTCCGCCGAAACCAAGCATGCCGCAAGAAATGCCAGGCATCGAAGCGGTTATCCAGGCCATCGATGAACTGAAATCAATGATGGCGAAAGAGCTGAGCGCCATTCGTGAAGAACTCAGGCAACTGCGCAAAAAATAGATTGACCGTTCCGGCTCGATGGGACGCACGACCGGGCTGCTGAAAAAGGACATAGCCTGGCCGTTCAGCCTCAACCGGCGGCCATATTCCTCATCCATCAACCGCCTTTCGTCAGAATTTCGGACTGTCTGGCCTGTGCACATGGCAGCCCCCTCTTGTCCGACAGATCCCGTCAGGCCCCGGGAGATTCCGCAAGGGCGCCTATCCCTTACTCTTTCGGCGGATGGCGGCGATTCAGGAGGATGGAGTCCAGATCATCGATTCCGTCCATGGACGCATCCAAGGCAAAACGGTCCTCCACAAGGCCGGTGATGTCCGCTTGCCGAGTCAGGCCATAGCGAACCATGAGATCTGCCATGGTTTGAATTTCCGCGGCTTTAGGAACAAATCGATCATAGACCACCCGACCACTGGGCGTGGTCAGGGCATGGCGCACCAGATCAACGGACTGGTTCCAGTAACCGGATGCGATCCGGGCAGCTTCATCCGGGTGGCGACCGGCCCAGATCCCCGACCGCGCCGCCGTCTCGACCAGTTGTCGGACAACGGACGGATTGGCGTCTATCCAGCTGCTTTTCACCAGCACGAGATTGCAGATAAAGCCCGGCCACAGGGACTCCACATAATCCACGACGTCGGCATCACCGCTGAGCACGGTCTGGGCGGCAAACGGTTCACCGACAAAATAGGCATCCAGTGCACCGGACGTCAGTGCCGAGGCCATGTCCGGCGGATTCATTTCGACCACGCGGATGTTTCCGCCAAGCCCCTTTTCCTCGATCATCCGCTGCAGGCAAAGGTTATGGCCGGAGTATCGCATGGGGACGGCAATCGTGCGCCCGAACAAATCTTCCAACCGCCTCGCATTCAGTGACTTTCTCGCCACCAGGGTACTTTCATGCCGGTTGCCGATCAGCACCACCTTCACGTCGGCCCCCTGCTGGTGAAGCACCACCGCCAGTGGAGCAATAATGAACGCCGCTTGGATGCTGTCGTTTCTCAGGGCTTCGGCCATTTCAGCAAAAGAGGAAAACTTCACGGCTTCGAAATGAACACCGTCGCCGTTACGGGAAACCTTGTCCAGAAGCGGCGCCGCCAGGTTCGTCACCACCGGCATGTAACCCATGCGTACGATCTTCTGGCTCACCGGCGGATGGTTCAACTGGAGGTGAAGCCATGAGATGAACACCAACCAGGCGAGAAAAAAAAGCCCCAGTTTCCAGGGAAGCGTCGTTGCGTTGGAAGCGGCCGGATGTTTCAGGCTAAACGGCATAGTTGACCCCCATCATGAGGAACAACTCACTTCTCAACAGGCTCAATTCGGATGATTTTTCAAAATCGCGGGGCCGGGGGAAATCCAGCGTTCGATCCATGATCACCTGCGTGGGACTGTCCCCGAGAATAACGATCCGGTCGCCCATGATTAATGCGTCATCGATATTGTGGGTAACCAACAGGATGGTCTTTTGAATGAAGGCATGCATGTTGACCACTTCTTCTCGCATTTTCATATGCGTGAGGAAGTCGAGCCCGCTGAAAGGTTCATCCATGATCATGATATCCGGGTTTACGGCGAGGGCGCGGGCCAGTTCCGCCCGGCGCTGCATACCGCCGGACAGCTGCCGGGGATAGTGATGCTCAAAGCCATCGAGTTCCACCATCTCGATATATTCCGACACCTGTTCATGCCTTTCTTGCCGGTTTTTCAGATGACGGAGCCCCAGGGCAACATTCTCGGCAACGGTCATCCATGGAAACAGGCCGCTGTGCTGAAACACAAAAATGTGGTCGGCGGAAGGCCCCTTGACCGGTTGGTCATTAATCTGGACTCGGCCATCGGAAGGCGGTTCGAACCCGGCAATGATCCGAAGCAGCGTCGATTTTCCGCAACCCGACGGGCCCAAAAAGCAGACCATCTCACCGTCCAGGATGTTCAGGTCGATATCATGAAGGACGGTCACGCGATCCCCTTGGCGCAGCAACGGATCGTCATCGCTGCGGGGATCCCTGCGGCGATTGGCGTAGGTTTTGTTAAGCTTTTCGATGTTGATGCGGCCCAACGCCCTACTCTCCCTAATGAGTCATTTTACGCCAACTGGCGGCTTCCAGGGCGCCCAGTGTGCGCATCAGGTAATCCAGCGTCAGTCCCACCAGGCCGATGGTGATCATGCCATCCATGACGTAATCCATGCGCAGAGCATTTCTCGAATCCAAGATCAGAAACCCTAAGCCGGATTGCACCGCGATCATCTCTGCCGCCACGACGACCAACCAGGAGATGGTCACCGTCATCCGCAGGGCCGTTACGACCTCCGGGATGATGGCGGGAATTATCAGACGGGTGATGATCTCAGTCCTGGAAAAATTGAAGTTGGCCGCCACATGAAAATAGGTGGGATTAATGCCATCTACGGCAATGGTGGTGGAAACCACCAGTGGGAAGAAACTCGACAAAAAAATCAGGAAGATTGCCGGTGGATCACCGATGCCGAACCACAGCATGGCCAAAGGTATCCAGGCCAGCGGTGATATGGGTCTTAAAAATTGAATCAGCGGATTGATCAAGGACCTGGAGGCCGTCATCATGCCCAAGGCGATGCCCAGCGGGATACCCAGCCCGGCGGCCAGATAAAACCCCACGGTAACCCTGTAGAGACTGGCCACCGTATGCCTGACCAGGGTTCCATCGGCCAGCAGTTCTCCCATGCTCACCAGAACCACCACCGGTCCCGGAAATACCTCACGGCTCCATCCGCTGAAACGGGCCAATACATCCCAGATCAGCAGCAGGGCGAAAAAGCCCAGAAACGGCATCAGGTAAGCGTAGGGTTTCTTCTCGCCTTTTTTTCTAACCGTGGTGCTCAAGCCGGATCACAATCCTTTTGGATTAATAACTGTTGTAGATCAAATGAATGCCGATGAGCGTGAGCAGAAAAATAAAGACCTCCTTGAGCATTCTCTCGTTGATCTTCTCGGTAAACCACGGACCGATTTGTCCGCCGATGATGACGCCGGGTACAGCCCAGAAAAAGGCCGACAGGTCGGCCGATGCCCCTAGTATCACATGGATGACGGAACCAGCAACACAGGTACCGAAAATGGTGACGATGCTGGTGGCGACAGCAACGCGCATGCGCAGTTTCAGCCGGTTGCGCATGAGGGGAACCAGCCACTCGCCGATGCTCACGCTGAGCATGCCGCTGGCCACAGCCATGAATGAAACCAGCCACCCGCAGTGACGGGCCTGTTTTACCGCTACCCGGTCCTGTCCCGTATCGGTGTACTTCTGGTTTGCCGACACAAAGATAAATGCCGTGGTGAGGGTTAATATCCCCAGCGCCAACTCCAGGTTGGCTGAAGAGAGCAACCGGGTCAGCAGCGCTCCGATACCGAGCCCGGGAAGCGCCAGCAACAGGAAGAATCCGGCAAGGGGAAGATCCGCTGTTTTCTTTTTTATATAAGCGGCGCTGCCCGATCCCATGCCCGCCGTCTGCACCAGCAGCGAGGTAACCACCGCGGTCTCCGGTGAAAGTTTCAGAAAAATAATGAAAAAGGGCATCCACAGGATACCGCCACCGATGCCGACCGCCGATGCCAGCGCTGCGATAATCACCCCGGCCGGGAAGGCCAAGAGATTCAACCCGGCCATGGCCGGTCATCCACTGAATAGAGTTTGAAGAAATCAATCACCTGCCCCAGCATTACCAGTTCGGACTCCAGTCGGGCGAGTTGCCGTTCCATTTTTTCCGAGCCTCCCGGCGATAACTGCTCTTTTCTCATCAACCCCATCGTACTGGATGTCACCCGGCCGGCTGAATCGCATACCGACCGGGATAGCATGATGATCTCCTGCAGGTTGGTGGACATGTCGTCGATGGCGGCGGATAATTGGGAAAGTTCGTTTTTGGATTCGACTCCGGTTGTCCGGCTTAAATCGCCGGCCGATATGGCCTTGGACACCTCCACCATGTGCTGCAGCGGTTCGGTGATGGTCTTGATGAACATGGTCAGCACGATGACCACCACGGCCAGGATGACCCCCACCATCATCATGGCTTTGTTGCGGATTTTTACCAGGGGCTCGTATACCTGGCCCTCTTCCAGTTCTCCGCTCGCATATCGCTGGTAATTGCGGCTGAGTTCCTTCTTCAGCGCCGTTGAATGGGTATCCAGCACAAATTCGGAAGCCACCAGCAGCGCAGCGAACCCGATCAGAAGAATGTATATAATCATGGTGCGCTGGAGCGAATAGCTGTTGGGGGGTGTCATGACGCTGGCTGCAGCGAATCACCCAGGCTTGCGATAATCTCTTTGGCCAGTTCGATATACTGGGTGCCGGCCACACTTTTCTGGCTGTAATGGATGGCCGGCATGCTCAGGATCTGAGCCTCTTTGAGTGCACCATCCATCTCGATGACCGTGCTAAAGGTCTGTCCCTGGTAGAGATCCTTGATTTTGGAAAGAATCAGCCGGGATGAATTGCTGGCCTGGTCCAGCATGGTAAACAGGATGCGAGGCTTAATCAGGGGATTGGCTTTTTTCCGGATCAGCCGGATCAGCTGCATCACCTGGTCCACGCCATGGGTGGACAGATAATCACATTGGCAGGGAATCAGCACCCGGTTGGACGCAGTCAGGGCATTTAAAGTATAGTACTCGATGGACGGCGGGGTATCGATCAGAATGAAATCAAATTGATCCTTGACCGTGTTGAGCCGGTCCTTGAGCATGTATTCAAAATGCCGGGCCCCGAAATACAACTTGTTGAGCAGAACCATGTTCCGGCCGGAGGGTAACAGCCACAGGTGGGGATATTTGGTCTCGATGATAAAATCGTCCAGCGGCTTGCCGATGGCTTTCTGGGCATCATAAAACGTAGGCTGCTGCTTCTGCCCCAGCGAAAGGGTCAGGTTGGCCTGGGCATCGAAATCCACAAGCAGCACCTTCTTGTTGTGCAGGGCCAGGGATACGCCGAGGTTCAGGCAGGTGGTGGTTTTGGCGACCCCCCCTTTGCGGTTGCTGATGGTCATTACGTGGTCGTTGGCATGATCCTGGCGGACATGATCAAGATCAAGGAACGTGATCTCCTGAACACGGTTAGGCTTGAATGCGGAAAAAAGATGGTCGCAAACCGTGCACCGCACCACGAAGGACGATTTATCGGTTGCATCGTCATCGAGATGAAACCGGGTCCTGCATTTCTGACATACAATGATCATTGCTTATTTTCCTCGGGCGACAAACCAATTTAAGGCAGCACGCCGGTCTTGAGAACGGCGGCACGCCGGGTCAGTGTTTCAGGTCAAACCCGTTTACAACTGCTTTTATCAGGTCGGAGGGGTTCACCTCCTCATCGGCCAGCCCGGCTTCGACCACCTGGTCGAGTGGTTCGGCGACCATGCCGGAAGCCCGCTTTCGAAGAATGATCCGTCCCCCGTTTTCATGCACGGCCCTCAACCCCTCTTGTTCACCGGTGTTGGCACCGGACAGCAAAACAACCGCCAGATGCTGCTTGAATACGGATGCGGCGGTTGACAGGAGCCGGTCCACCTGGATCGCCCCTTTTTCAGGTGCGTTGGGTACGATGACCGGTCGGTGGTCATTCAATGTCACTGTGAGCGGCCAGCCATGATTGCCCACATAACAATTCCCTGCGCATAGGGACGTTTCATGGTCGATGGGTGAGGCCTGGCATCCGCAGCGTTCGAACAGATAACGGGCAAAGGGTTCGCTGAAGGACGATGGCAGACTCTGGAGGGCCACGACAGCGCCGTCTTCATCGGCCATGGCCGGCACCAGGCCGGACAGCAGGCTCATCTGCTCCGGGTGTCCACCGGGCCCGGTGATCACGATCACCAGGCGACGGCACACACGATCGACCGGTTTGTCGGTCGGGTTGCCTGTTTTGGCCTTGGGGATCCGCGCAATCCTGAAATTACCGACCGTTGCCGTGGCGGCAACCCTTATGCGTTCAAGAATTTTCTGCTGCTGGACAAGGATATCCTGATTCTTGGTGGGTTTGCTCATAAAGTCCACGGCGCCCAGTTCGAGAAAATTGAATATCGACTTTGACGATCCGTCCCCGGGGTTGGACGTTATCACTACCGGGCAAGGCTTTTTGATCATAATGTGCTTGATGGTACTGGTGCCGTCCATCACCGGCATGTTCACATCCAGCGTCACCAGGTCCGGAGACAAATCGTCGATCATGGAGATCGCCTCCTCACCGTTGCTGGCCATTCCCACCACCTTGACCCGGTTGCTGGCTGTCAGCATGCTGGATAATATTTTACGCATCATGGGTGAGTCATCGACGATGAGCACCCGCAGTCGGTCGTCGGCTGTATCCTCGGGCAAGTCATGCCCTGTGGCAGACGGCTCCGACTCGAGCCCGGCTTTTTCATCGACACGGCGGGCCGCCTCCATAATCAGGTAGTGGTAATTATTCTGAATGGTCCGCTGCGGAGTTGTCGATACTTCGATGGACTCGAAGCTGCCTGTCTGCCAGCCCAGAATTCGGAAAAACGCCTCCTCTCCCACGATGTCCTCGCAGGCGGCATGAACGATCTCGCCGTCAACGATAAAGATCGTTCCGATTCGGTCATCCTTGGTCACCCGCATACAAATACTGGAAGCGGACAGGCAACACATCTGGATCAGGTCGTTGAGCTGAATGTTCTTCAGCGTCCCGGCAAATCCACAGTCCGTACCATGCTGATGATCTAAGGAAGAAGCGTCTTTGGTTCCCATATCCCGCGTGTCAATCCGTTTCTAAATCCAGTTTGCGTAACCCTCGAAACCGTTTCCGAAAAGGCCGTCAAGTCTGCCCCGCCGCTCAGTATTTCGGGGGAGGCGATGACTTTTTGCATTGTCGTGGGAAAGATCACAACACGGCGGCGGCCAGCCTTCTTTCAGACTCCCGCTCCTTGGCCATGACCACCAGTTCGTCCACATTGAGGATCAGCGATATGCTGCCGTCACCCAAAATGGTCGCTCCTGAAAACCCGCTGTTTTCCTGCAGGTAATCTTCCAAGGGTTTGATCACCACTTCCTGTCGTCCCAGCAACTGGTCTACAATTAAACCGGTTCGACCATTTGCGGCTTTGACCACCACAACGAAAAAACGGCCATCCGATCTGGCCGGCGCCGGGTCCGGCATGTTCAGCAGATCACTCAGCCTGACCAGCGACAAGGGTTCGTCGTGCAGATGCATCATCTCGCTGCCGTCGACGGTGAAAATCTCTCCCCGGTCGAGGCGAAAGGTCTCCTGCACAGCGCTCATCGGCACCGTAATGTGACTGCCTGCGCACCGAATCATCATGGCCGGGATGATGGCCAGGGTCAGCGGGATTTTAATCCTGATGCGGGTACCCACATCCTGCCGGGTGTCGACAACCAAGGACCCATTTATCTTTTCGATGTTACGCTTGACGACGTCCATGCCGACGCCGCGCCCTGAGGTGTGCGTCACCTGATCCGTGGTTGAAAAACCGGGGAGCATGATCATGTCGATCAGCGCCTGTTGATCCATTCGCTCCAGGGTCTCCCGGTCAGCCAGCTGCTTTTCCACCGCCTTTTGGCGGATGCGGGAAAGATCGATACCCTTTCCGTCATCGGTCACCTCGATGATAACGTTGCTGCCTTCATGATAGGCCTCAAGCAGCAACACGCCGCCTTCCGGCTTGCCTTTTCGTTTTCGGTCTTCACATGCTTCGATGCCGTGATCCACGGCGTTACGAATGATATGGATCATTGGATCGGCCAGCTGTTCAATGACCATCCGATCCAACTCGGTTTCTTCGCCACGGAATTGAAGCTGGATTTTTTTATCCACATCCTTGAGCAGGTCATGAACGAGTCGCGGATAACGATTGAAAAGCCTTGATATGGGCAGCATCCGCACCTTCATGACTTGTTCCTGGAGTTCACTGGACACCCGTCCCAACATCGTTGTGGCGTCGTTAAGGCGTGCGCTGAAACCGGAAATCAGGCGCTGATCCGCTTTGTCCAAGGGAAATCGATGGTTGAGATAGTGAGTCATTTCGCGCATATCGGCAAACAGCTGGGCAAATGAAGAACGATTTACCACCAACTCTCCCACCTGGTTCATCAATTCGTCAACCTTATCCGCATCGACGCGGATGCTCTTTCTGATCGTGCTTCTTGCACTGAAGCTTTCAGATGCGGTCTCATCGGCCGATACCGGCTCCGGCGGAATCGGGGTTGAAAAATCAAGCGCCCGTGCGGCGGTTTGGGTTTCTATCTCAGGCATTTCCGGTGCAGGAATGGAAACCGCCGGGGCCTCGGGCCACAAATCTGCCTCTTCTTCATGTCCGGCAGAGGATCCGGTTGTGGGATTGTCGACGTGTCTGTCGGCGACAATTTTCGTTGCATCGTTTCGATCCGTGCCAAAGTCGTCGAGGATGGCCAAGGCCTCGTCTTGCTCACCTTCCAACCCGGATGCCGGGGGCCTGTAATCAGACACATCCGTATCCGAGGAAAACTGCATGGCAATCGGGTCCCCGTCTGCTTGGTCTTCACCGGAATCTTCAGCATCCGTATCGCTGTTTGTCATGGACGAAAAGGTTTCATCCAGTGTTTTTGAAAGAAGGGATTCCCTCTCATCGTCATCCATCGCAGGAAGACCGGCCAGCAGATGGGCAATATTCGAAGAGGGGAGCGAGTCCGACTCAGAGGGTTGACCCGATGGCGCAGCGCCAATGGGTGCCGCCGTCGGAAAAGAAACGTCGACAGCCGCCAGCGATTCGGCATTGGGGAAAAGCTCCTGGATGCGGCCAACGGAGATGGAGATCAATTGCAAAAAAGTGTCGATGTCGTCCGCGCCGGCGCTTTCCGACCGGGAAGAAAACGACTCCAGCGCTGCCAGCATGTCGTCATATACCGCCGACAGGGCATCGTATCCCATATAGTTGGCCGTGGCCGCCAACCGGTCCATCTGATCGGCCATGCGATCGGCCGCCTGGGCGACAGCTTCGCCCCGAGCCATCTGCCCGGCCGTTTCCATCAACTGCTCGATTCCCGTGGTCAGCTGTTCCATGAAAATGTCGAACAGCTCCGTATCGGCTTCGCCGTCATAAACAGCTGCCGCCTCCGCCTCGTCACCGCCCGGTGTCGGACCGGAGGTAATGGCATCCACCCGTGCCAGCAGATCGTCGATTTCCGCCGACTCCTGGCCCGATTCCTCGACTTGTGATATCAGATCGCCGATCCGATCCCTGGCATCGATCAGCAGGTCCACCGCCACTTTGTCGGCACGCAGACTGCCGTCACGAAAAAGGTCCAGAAGATTCTCCAGACGATGGGTCAATCGGGCGATCCGCTCGAAACCCAGGTACTCGGACGCCCCCTTGATCGTATGCATTGACCGAAAGATCGTATTCAACAGCTCCCGGTCTGCCGAATCCGACTCCAGGCGCAGCAGGCTGCTCTCCAACTCCTCCAGGTGCTCCCGGGTCTCATCCGCAAAATCATCAAGCAGAGAATTATCTGTCATGGAACTCTCCTTCTTTCCATCGGTGGATCATGGTGCAATATTCACATGCCGGCACAAAGAAGCTCACAGGCGATCGATCAATTCAAGAATCTCGGCAGTTTTATGCTTATTGATGTAACCTTTTGCCCCGATTTGAACGGCCTCTTTGCTAAACTTATCCTCATCAAGGTTGGAAAGCATGATGATTCTGGCACCGGCGTCGAATTCCAGAATCGCTTTGGCAGCTGCAATTCCATCCATGCCGCGCATGGTGATGTCCATGGTGACGAGTTCCGGATTCAGCCTCTGGTACAGGGCGACGGCATCATCGCCGCTCTTGGCTTCACCGACGACGGCGTGGCCGGCTCCGATCAGGGTCTGCTTGATCATTTTTCGCATAATGGACGAATCGTCCACCACCAGAATCGTCTTTCCCATCCACCATTTTCCTTTTCAAATGATACGGCATAAAACGAGTCCATGCCGCTGAGCCGGATCAAACGCTTGCCGGCACTTTTGATCGTTTCATGGATTTTAATTTCTTGATTTCATCAACCATGAGAATGCGGCTGAATTCAAGAAGTATTAAAAGCCGCTGGTCCAACTTGCAGACCCCTTGGATGTACTGGCTTTTCAAGCCGGCCACCACGATGTCGGGCGGTGGTTTGATGCTGTTTTCCGGGACGTGCAACACCTTGGTGACCCGATCGACGACAAACCCGGTGACTCGACCTTCAACGGTAAGAATTATAATCCATACATCCGGGTCGAGATGAGCCGGCTGGACGAGTTTCAGTCGTTTCCGAAGATCAATCACCGGAATGATGCTGCCTCTCAGGTTGATCACACCTTCAAGAAAGTCGGGTGCGTCCGGAATCGGGGTGATGGATGAATCCCTGATAATCTCCTGTACGGTGAGAATATCCACCCCAAACATCTCTTCGCCGATAAAAAAGCCCACAAGCTGCTTGGTTGCTATTACTTCGGCTGATTCTCGATTAGTTTGCGCAAACGGTTCGTTCATTAGCGCTCTCTCCTTTTAGTGGCTGGTGTCCAGACAATATCGCTGGATTGCTTCGGCCATTGTGATCCCGGGGAGTACCGCGGACAGACCATACTGCTTGGCAGTCGTGGCGGTGGTGTCATTGCACAGACAGGTTTTCGGGTCCTGAATGATGGCATTTCCACCTCCTTGGAGAATTGCTCCGATACCCGCTATGCCATCTTCTCCAATGCCGGAAAGCAATATTCCGGATGCACGGTCTTTCAGGGTTTCGGACAGGGACGCCATCAGCGTGTCACACGCTTGCCCGGGACTTTCAGTATTTTTTGGCTGCAGGTGAATCGACAGTTTTCCCGATCCATTGGTTACTTTCACCTGCTCAAAAGCCGACGCCAGATAGCAGGTGCCAGATTGCAGTGGCGCTCCATCGACAGCGCGGCGCACGGGCATTTGACTGTGCTGGTCCAGGTATGTGGCGAAGGCGTCTACGTGGGGTGCCGCCGCATAAAGCACGGACAAAAAAGCCGCCGGCAGCTGCGGCTTGATTTCGGGTATCAACCCCAGCAGCGATCCGTATCCGCCGTAAGAGCTTCCGATGGCAAAAACGCGATCACATTCCTGCGTGCCGACTGCTTTCTTCTCACAGGCTACTTTGGCCGGACGCAGGTATCGGATGGTGTCGATTCCGGCGCGGGCGGCGTTTTTCACCCGGCTGATAATCAGTTCGTGCTGGCTTTTCAGATCTTCCTTAAGCAGGCTGGAAGGTTTTTGCAAAAAATCAACGGCCCCATACCGCAAGGCTTCAAAGGTTTCCAATGAACCCTGGCCGGTGAGTGTGCTGAACATGACCACCGGCGTCGGGCATTTGATCATGATGTGCTTGATGGTGGTCAGGCCATCCATGACCGGCATGTTGACATCCAGCGTCACCACATCGGGTTTGAGTTCGGGGATCAGTTCCAGCGCCTTCAGTCCGTGTTCCGCCTCGCCCACCACCTGCAATTGGTCGTCGGCAGAAAACATCTCCTTGATAATCTTGCGAAGCAGTGTGGAGTCGTCCACGATCAGCACAGAAATCGGCTTTCCGGATAATTCCTGCGACCCGCATTCAAGCGCCATTTTGGCGAACGCATTGAGCCCGCCGTCTCCCATGGACGGTTTGGAGACCATCAGAAGCTCGCAGCATTCGGTGCATTCAAATGTATGCAGATGTTCGCCAAGGTTATCCGACCTCAGATCGTTCCTGGCGCCGCATTCTTCACAGAATATGATCATCTCTTCAATTTTCTCCAACGACGGCCAGCAGGCCGCAGGGTGTTGGTGCCTCCGGATTGGTCGGCACTCTCGATCGGTGCGGTTATGAGGGATGCGGTATGTGCGTCACCGCATTGGTTCGACTATAGCCGGCCGCATCCCTTTTGCATCGCCACTGCACCGGTGAACTGCGTATCGTGTTATGCCTTTTCCTCGTCAATGCGGAACTGGGCAATCTGCCGGGTCAGGCTCGATGACAGCTGCCTTAACTCTTCGGTGATACCCACAACTTCGGAGGCACCGGCCACTGTCTGGCTGGCGCGGGCTGCCGATGCCGCAGCAATTTCGATAAGGCTCTTGGACCGTTGGGATTGAAGGTCGGTAAGGCCTCTCATTTGCTCACTGCGCTCCACCACACTGCGCATCTCCGAGCCCACATCGTCAGCACTCTTTTCAGCCTTCTTCACCAGTTCCGAAATCGCCTTCGATTTGGCAGTCAGGGCTTCCAGAGCGGCCTGGGCGGCCTCGCGACGCTTACCCTGCCGACCGGCCATGCCGCCGATTTCCATGGCAAGGGCATTGAGGCCTTCCATCAGGGCGGTCACCTCCCGCGTCTGCTGGTTCAACGTTTGGGTCATTTCAGAAATGTTGTCGATGGCTTCCCGGTTGATCTCACCACCTTTGGCGATTTTTTCCAGGGATTGTTCAGATCGTTCGGTCAGGCGGGTTCCCTCCTGAACACGGTTGGTCGACTCCTTAATAAGCTGGCCGATTTCTTTGGCAGCTTCCGATGATCGTTGGGCCAGTTTACCCACTTCATCGGCAACCACGGCAAAACCCTTTCCGTGAACACCGGCACGGGCGGCCTCGATGGCGGCGTTGAGCGCCAACAGGTTGGTCTGTTCGGCGATATCCGTGATGACTGAAATGATATCGGATATTTTTTCGGAAGACTCGGCAATGGCCTGCATACCCAAGACGGTTTCCTTAACGGATCGAGCGCCTTCCTGGGCCGCGGTGAGAACCTCCTGCCCGTGTTCGGTAGCCCGGCCGGAGGCACGCGTCATCTCCGTCACGATGTTATCGATCTGCTTCACGGCATCGGTGACCTTGCCCACCTGTTCGCCCTGCTTGCCGGCGGTAGCCACAACCATTGCACCGGTTTCGCCCATTACCGTCACACGTTCACTGGCGATATTAGCCTCCTGGATCTGTTCGCTGGACGCCTGCCCCATCTGGCGCATGTTCTCGATGAGGGCTTCAACCCGCCGGTAGGACAGGTTGGCGGCGTCACGCTGGGAGTGAGAGAACTGGGCCACTTCACCGGCGGTGGCGCCCATCTGGTTCACCGTCTCCTGGATGACACCCATCTGACGCTCATCATCGGTGGCACGTTCCTTGTTGGCCGTTGCCCGTTTGGACACCTCGCCGGAAAATGAGTCCACCTCCGTCGCCGCGATATCGGCGACCTTGAGTGACTCTCTTAGCGCACCGGTCATGTTGTTGAACGCCTTGGCCATCAAGCCGACCTCGTCACCGGTCTTGACCGGTGCTTGAAGGGTCAGGTCGCGATCGGTGGCCACCTTGTTGACCACGCTGGCAATCTCGACGACCGGCCGGGAGATTCCGCCGGAAACCAGGTAGACGACCCCCAGCAGCAGCAGCATCGCCACATTTCCAATAATCAGGGTCGTATAGAATAACCGTTGAGGTTGCTCAAGCACCTTGTCAATCGGGATGTTGACGGCAAGGCTCCATTTCTTCTTCGCCGATCCAATGGCAATGGGTGCCAGAACGTAGTAGGTTTTCTTACCGGTGGTCTTTGACACCTTGTACTGGCTGGATTCGCGGCCGGCCTTAACGTCCTGGATGACCTTAGGGTCAAATGCGAAAAAATCCATGTGCTTGCCCACATTGGCCTGCTTGGTGGGGTGGGCCACAAAAATACCGTTGTTGGCGATAAGAAATCCGTAACCGATCTCAAAGAGCTTGATCTGCTTCACCAAGGGTGTGAAGGAGTCTACCGGCATATCGATACCGACCACGGCAACGACTTTATCTTTGAATCGGACCGGAACCGTGACGATCGTTTTAAGTTGTGTCGTTTCGCCCACCGTGTAGGGGATGGGATCAAACACCACCTCCTGGCCGGAATTCAAGGATTCAAAGTAGTAGGCCCCCTTTTCCGGATCCGTGTAATCGACCAGCGGTTCGATATCAATCTCGCCGGGCAGTCGGTTCCAGTAAGGTAGATACCGGCCGGTTTCATCGTGGCCAAAAGCATCGATGAAGTCAGAGTCCTTTCCATCCAGGGCGTTGGGCTCCCAACAGGTCCAGACGGCGAGAAAACCGGGGTTTTCCTCAAGAACCCGTTTGAGAATACCGTCCATCATGTCGCGCGGCGGCACACCCTGCTGCTTCATACCCTCGAAGGAGCGGGCAAGGGCTTTGGCAATGTCCATGGGTCGCCCCAGATCGGCCCGCACCTGGTTGGCGTAGCGATAGGCGATTTCACGGGCCTTGTCCAAAGCTTCTGCTTCGGCATTGTTCCTTGCATTGTAGCCAATGTAGGTGATGGTTACCGTAAAGGCGAGCCAGGCCACCGAACAAATGGAAAGCAGCAATTTTGTTCTCAGTTTAAGGTTACGGAATTTTTGCAGCATGGTTTTGGCCTCCTAAGAAGGATTAACAAAAATAATAAGCCGGTAAAGGCGAAGTTCTATTGAATGACTACCCGCTCTGTCGTAAAAACGCGTTCATCGCGCCAGGGCGTACCATTAGTCTCTATTTTGCGTTTTCGATAATTCTCAGGCATTCGGTCACAGCCGCATAATCACCCGGATAGGTCCATTTATATACTTTGGCTGCATCCAGCGCCTCGTGTTTGTTCGGCAAAAGCATCAGCACTTTCGTCACCTTCCGGCGAAGTTCGCGATCCGCGGGTTGGCAGGCGACAAAGGGCCATTCCGGATAAAGCCGGGTGGAGTGCACGAAGGCAAAAGAATCATCAATTTTATTAATGATTTTAAATTCTTCCATTTTTATTTTTCCCTCTGCCTCCATTCTTTCAAGGGTGTCGGAACGGACCGTCCCCACATCGACTTCACCTTTTTTTACCGCCATCACCACGTTATCGTGCGTTCCCCCTTCCAAAAAGGCAGAACAGTCGGTCTTCGGGTTGATCCCTCTATCCAGGAGCAGGCGCCAGGCCATCTGCCCGCCCCCGAAAGATGAATATTTCACGCACATGAACCGTTTTCCCCGGATATCATTGATCTTACGTATCCGGCTGTCTCGAGGAACAATGATCACACCGCCGAATTCTTGCAGGGCAACATCCTGCCTGCGGTTGACCATTGTGGTAAGGGCCTTGAGATTGTATTTTTCCTCCATCGAAGAGAAAAAACCTGAATTGGCGATCAGGAAATGGATCTCGTTGTTTTTAAGCGCCGGTTCGATATCAACAAATTTAAGAGGCACGATGACGAATTGCTGAGATAATTTCTCTGATAAAATGGCTGCCGTGGGGTTCCATTGTTGATACGCTTTTTCGGCTCCGCGTTTGGCTAGAACACCGATCCTGATTTCCTGGGCATAGGCCATGGATGATCCGAAAATCCCAGTCAATAGGGTAAATGCGACAATCAGTTTCCAATGCACCATTTTCATTCTACAATCTCCTTCGGGCTGACATGTAATAATTCGCTTAGATGCGTGATCAACTGTGAGCAGAACTCGGTAACAGACATGGATTCCGGTTGGCTCATAAGTCAGTTCGGACTATCATTCTCTTTATGACCAAATGCTGATTAGGCTTTTGACATACAAGTTTGTCCATTTTTTCTGTATATCGACCGACCGGCAACAAGCTTTAGCGGCGAGCACCATATTTGCCACCCGTTATGCGTTTAAGTAGACCAGCCTATCCATTCCATGAGCAGCACCTCAACTTACCTTGCTGCAAGTGCAATGCCATCTGCAATTCACCAAAAGGGATATAATTCAAACCCATTAACCCATTACCCCGGGAGCCCCGATGCAAACCGCTTGAATCTGATATTTTCTATGATTTAAAATCATCATGCGGTCTGCATGTACCGTTTAAGGGTCAAGTAGCACATCGACCGATTTTCCAGAAACTTTAGCGCCAGGTCTGACCATTTGGCTCCGCTTGAACGGTTGGGAGCAAAATGTCGGTTGGAGCAGGCGCGATAATTGGGTCAACAAGCGCCCCTATCAGAGGGTAAAGACCTGGTTATGTTGATTTGAGAAAGGACTTGATCGTCAGTGGTATATTTTTAGGTTGGATCGGATCGAGTCGTTGAAGGCGCCATCATCGCGCAAAAATGATAACTTGCCTGCGAGGATCTCAGCATGAACTTATAATTTAATTTATTCTAATTTTTTAAAATTATATATTTCTTTTAATATTTTTATCTTAAATTAAAACATAGCATGTCTTTCTCATTGAATCGATTCTGACTATCTTGAAAGCAAAATGCATGTCTTACAGACCCGTTTTCCCTCTACAATTGGACGATCTTACCCACCCTTACCGGCAGAGTAAGCAGTAAAAGGGGGCCAAGATTATTGGGGTTCCCTGGCATATTCAAAAATAAACGAACCGCATATCATGCGCCCAAGCCATGGAAAGCTGTTTATTTTACCATCCAACACTGCTAAGGGTGCCTCGACACAACTAACCTGGTCAGCCTGCACGCTGGCCAATAAAGCCAATAGGAAATGAATCATCATGACATTTACCCATGCCATTACCCGGCGACCCGGCAAAGATATGGCTGCCGGCATCACCACATCAACCCTGGGTCCTCCGGACTACAACCAAGCCATGAAACAGTTCGATGCCTATATTGAAACCTTGAACCATTGCGGGCTGTCGGTGACCGTACTCGATCCGCTGGACGGATATCCCGATGCCCATTTTGTGGAGGATGCGGCCGTGGTGACCCCGGATGTAGCGGTGATCACCAATCCGGGTGCCGTTTCTCGCAAAGGGGAAGTACCATCCATCGCGGCGGCCCTTCAGCATTTTCGCAAGACCGTCTGGGTCCAGCCACCCGGGACCATCGACGGCGGCGATGTGCTGATGGTCGGACGCCATATTTTTATCGGACTGTCGGAAAGGACCAACCAAAACGGTGCCCGACAGTTGGGCGAAGCCGTGACCGGTTTTGGTTACACCTGGACACCGGTGCCCGTTGCCGCCGGCTTGCATTTCAAATCCAGTGTCAATGCGGTAGGCGACGACACCCTCCTGCTCACCCGATCCTTTGCCGATCATCCAGCCCTGGCCGGTTTCCACCGAATCGTGATTTCGCCGCAGGAAGCGTATGCGGGGAACACCCTGCTGGTCAACGACCACCTGATCATGCCCGCCGGGTTTCCCGACACGCGGCAAAAACTCAAGTCCCTGGGCAAGCCGCTCATCGAACTGGACGTCAGCGAATTCAGGAAAATGGACGGCGGCCTGACCTGCCTCTCCCTGAGGTTCTGATCCCGTGTCCGAAGACACCGGCCGAGACGTGGAAAGCGGAAATCGCGTACGGCAGCATGGTCGCTGGTGGTGGCTCGGCCAATTGATGCTCACCGGCATGGCCTGTTTTTTTGTCTTTTTCGGAATTTCACTGCTGGCGGCATCCTACCAGCTCGGGGACCCGTTTTCCTTCATCATGACATTTTTTGCCGCCAGCCTGATCATCCTGATCAGTATCGTGATGGTCATCGGTTTTGTGTTTCGCATGAGGCGGGTGATGCTGATCGGTCGGTCCATGAACAATCACGAGGTGGACGATAATGCCTCTCGATAGGCCGGATCGGCATCATGGGGAGGTCTACAGGCAGTTGCGAATCGGTTGATTCGTTCGATAACGCCGCCATGGCTTGGCAGACGATTGCCGATGTGGGTTCCGGTCAGTTGGAATCCGGCATTCAGCCCTCTTTTTTGCCCCTGGCCCGATACATGCGCACCTGGGCCTTTTCCACCGTGACAATGCCTTCGGTAATGGCGTGATCGATGGTCTGAAGAAAGGATTCGATCTTCTCCTTGGTGTCGATGATCTCCACGACGACGGGCAGGTCTTCGGAAAGCCGCAGAATCTTGGTGGTATGAATCAGACTGTTTGCACCGAATCCCTGGATGCCCCGCAGCACCGTGGCGCCGGCCATGCCCTTGGACCGGGCCTGCTGAACGATCCATTCGTAAAGGGGCATGCGTTTATGCTTGTTGGCTTCACCGATGAATATCCGTAACAGTTGCCCTGCTTCCTTGAATACGGTCATCCCCTCCCCCTATTGATTTCGATTTAGAGCAGCCGGGATAGCATGTGACCGACCAAAACCGCCGCCAGTCCCAGTATCAGACTGATTCCCACATTTCCGAAGGAAGCCAGCCATTGTCCCTCTTTGGCCAGGTTGAAGGTTTCCAGGCCAAAAGTGGAAAATGTGGTAAAACTTCCCAGAATGCCCACAAAAAGGAACGCCCGCCATTCCGGAGAAAAAAACTGGCGGTTCTCCATCAGACCGCCGCCGATGCCGATCAGCAGACAACCGACAACGTTGACCGTCATGGTTCCGACCGGAAAGGATTCAGCTTTGGCCAGCGTATGCACGCCTCCGGCCACCAGGTAGCGAAGGATCGCGCCGACGCAACCACCCAGGCCGATGATGACGAATTTCAGCATCACAGACTCCTGCGGATCGCTTGGAATAAGATTTTTCGCCGGCCAGGGATTCGTTCAATCAGCCGGTGTTGAACCATGAATAGTGAATAAGCATCAAGACTTCAATCTTTTTCTCCAGCCCTCAGGCTGCTTAAATTCTGACCGACAGGCTCTTTTAAGTACATTATTCTTGACATCATCAAAATTAGAGAATATTATTCCTTATAATAGGGAAAAATAAAGAATGATTGACGACGTTAGCCTAAAAATTCTGAAGATTCTGCAGAAGAAAGCGCGTATTCCCAACGTGGAAGTCGCCCGCCAGGTAGGCATGGCGCCCTCGGCAGTCCTGGAGCGCATCCGCAAGCTGGAGAAGATGGGCCTGATCAACGGCTATGAAGTCCGGCTCAATCCCGAACGCTTCGGGAAAAGCCAGGTGGCTTTTGTCAATGTGCGCACCAGCGGCAAAGCCGAGGAGCATGGCCTGGTGGAAACCCTGGCAGCCATTGCCCAGGTTCAGGAAATCCATTACGTGGCCGGCCGGGACAGCTACCTGCTCAAAGTGCGTGAAACCGACACCAAGGCGCTTGGGCGACTGGTGAGGGAACGGATTGCATCGTTGAAGGGGGTGGTCTCCACCCGCACCACCATTGTCATGAACACATTCAAAGAAACGGCCAGGATCCCCATCGACGATCAGGATTTGATAGGGTGATCCGTCGACCCGCCTGGCAACATGCAAACGAGGTATTTTATGATTCGCATCAATGACAACTACCTGAAACTGAAGGCGTCCTACCTGTTTTCCGATATTGCCAAGCGCGTTACCGCCCACCAGCAGCGTCAGCCCGACCCGGCCGTGATCCGACTGGGTATCGGCGATGTGACCCGTGCGCTGCCCGAGGCATGTATCTCCGCCTTTCACCGGGCCGTTGATGAAATGGCCACCGACGGCAGCTTCCGCGGATACGGCCCTGAGCAGGGTTATGATTTCCTGAGGGAAGCCATCGCCGAAAACGATTTTCGGGCCCGCGGGGCAGATATCCGTGCCGAGGAGATCTTCGTCAGCGACGGTGCCAAATGCGATACCGGCAACATTCAGGAAATATTCGCCACCGGCACCCGGATCGCCATTCCCGACCCGGTCTACCCCGTTTACCTGGACACCAATGTCATGGCCGGCCGGACTGGGCAGTATCGCAACGGACGCTATGAGGGCATCGTTTATCTGGAGGGCCAGGCGGAAAACGGTTTCATTCCCGGCCTGCCCACCGAGCCGGTGGACCTGATCTACCTGTGTTTTCCCAACAACCCGACCGGCGCCACCATTACGGCAGACCAACTCAAGGAGTGGGTGGATTATGCGGCGGCCAACCAGGCCATCATCCTTTACGATGCCGCATACGAAGCCTTTATCCGGGACCAATCCCTGCCCCACTCCATTTACGAGATCGAAGGCGCCCGGCAGGTGGCCATCGAATTCAGAAGCTTTTCAAAAACGGCCGGATTCACCGGCACCCGATGCGCCTATACGGTCGTGCCAAAGAGCCTGATGGCGTTTTCGGCAAGCGGTGAGGCTCATTCGGTCCACAGCCTGTGGAGTCGACGCCACAGTACCAAGTTCAACGGGGTTTCCTACCCGGTACAGCGAGCCGCAGAGGCGGTTTACAGCGATGCCGGCAAGCGCCAGGTGGCCGAACTCGTCGACTACTACATGGCCAATGCCCACCTGATCCGTAAAGAGATGCAGGCCTTGGGCTACCCATGCATCGGCGGCGAGAACTCGCCGTATATCTGGGTAGCGACGGGAAAAGCGTCCTGGACCTTTTTCGACATGCTGCTGGAAAAAGCCGGCGTGGTCTGCACGCCGGGTGCCGGTTTCGGCACCTGCGGTGAAGGCTACATAAGGATCAGCGCATTCAACAGCCATGAAAATGTAACCCTGGCGATGACCCGGATCCGCCAGGCCCTGGATACCTGAGGAACCGTCCCATGCCCATGTCTGATGCATTTGAGATTAGGCTGTACCCCCTGTTGAAAGAGATCGTCGCTCACTTCGGCACACCGTTTCACATCTACGATGAGGCCGGTATCCGGTCAACCGGACATCGGCTGAAGCGATGTTTTTGCGGCATTCCCGGCTTCAGGGAGTACTATGCGGTGAAGGCCCTGCCCAACCCTGCCATACTTGCCATCATGGCGGATATGGGCTTCGGATTCGACTGCAGCTCGGTGGCCGAGCTGGTGTTGAGCCGCCGGGTGGGCGGCAGCGGTGAAGACCTGATGTTCACCTCCAACAACACGACCCACCAGGAGTTCGCCATGGCCATGGCCGACGGGGGCAGCATTGTGAATCTGGATGACATTTCGCTGGTCGATAAACTCCCGGCCATCCCCGACCTGATCTGCTTTCGCTACAACCCCGGCGAACGGCGATCAGGAAATGCCATCATCGGCACGCCCGTGGAAGCCAAATACGGGGTGAGCCACGAACAGCTGATCGAGGCCTACCGAACGGCCCGGGACCGGGGCGCCAGGCGATTCGGGCTGCATACCATGCTGGCTTCGAACGAGCGGGATCACACCTATATGGTTCAGACGGCGGCCATGCTGCTGGAACAGGCGGAGCGAATCAGCACGGCGCTGGGCATCCGTTTCGAGTTCATCAACATCGGCGGCGGCCTGGGGATCCCTTACCGGCCCGCAGACACCCCGCTGGATGTGGAGGCCATGGCCCAGGCCATCACAGACGCGTTCCATGCCTTCTCCCGGCGCAACGGTTACATGCCGAAGCTGTATATGGAAAGCGGCCGCTTCATGACCGGCCCGCACGGGGCACTGGTGGCCACCGCCATCAACCGCAAGGAGATCTACCGCACCTACGTGGGCCTGGACGCCTGCATGTCCGCCCTCATGCGCCCGGGCATGTACAATGCCTACCACCACGTCACCATCCCCGGCAAGGCCGTGGGCGCAACCCAGGTCGTCGACGTGGTCGGATCCTTGTGTGAAAACAACGACAAGTTTGCCGTCCAGCGTCCCTTACCGCCCATAGCTGAAGGCGACCTCGTGGTGATTCACGACACCGGTGCCCACGGCCACGCCATGGGCTTCAACTACAATGGAAAACTCCGTCCCAAAGAACTGCTGCTCAAAGCGGACGGCACGGTCGAGTTGATCCGGCGGGAGGAACGCCTGGAAGATTATTTTGCAACCCTTTCATTCACCCCTGACGCGCTGCACACAAGGATGCGGTCGACAACCTGCCAATTGGCCAACTGACCGCGATCGGATGGCCTGGCCGGAATTGCTGTGACCCCACGACACCCGGTTTTTTCCGTTTTGTCCGACCGGCGTGCGAATGGCGTGCGAATGGCGTGGTCGCAACGCCACACCAGTTTCAGTTAACGGTTATTTCAGAATCCGGCTAAAGTCGCTCACCGACCCGGCCGATAGGTCTGGATAAATATGCGCCTGATCTTTACTTCACCGGCTTTTCCATATACTGTCTAAAATGGTAAGGCTTGGTATCATTCCTTCTCGCCAGATGATCGAGGGTTATTCCAGTTTGCATTCAGCACGACATCTAGACGTAAGCTTGATCATGAGCGAACCGTTCAGCTAAAACATCGTTGACTAATTTTTACAGGGCTGTTTTATATCTGACAGCAGAACAAAGGAGATCCCATGGATGATTTTTTGCACAATCTGAGAAGTGGAAAACTGAAGCAGCCGGACCGGGGCAGGCGTGATTATACCGACTACAAAGGCCCCCAGCGCCGCGCGGGAAACGAGCGCCGAAAACCGGATTACTATGCCAAGGTGACCAGTGAGAATTTTGCCCTGGTCAAGGACAGCCTGGACGTCCTGGCAGACAACCAGAAACGTATTGCCGATGCATTGGCAGCCCGAAAGAAAACGGACGCCCGCATCGCCGGCGCACTGGAAACCATCGCGGCAATGCTGGCACGTCATTGGGGATATGAGAAAGAGCTGCCCCAACTCAGCGAACCCGTTGAGGGGGAGCCGGAATTGGACGGGGATGCAAGGGACAGCCTCGTTTCAGGTGAGGCCGTGGACAGGTTTGCCGGCATCGGTGCAGGCAATCGGAAGATCAGCGATCAAGACAGGCCCAGACTGTTGGGTGTCATCACCTCCATGCGGACCGAAGGCGACAGCTGGGAGAAAATCGCCCGCCATATGGACGAGCGTGACATCCCTACCGTGTCAGGCAAAGGGAAATGGCGCGGTCCGGCCGTAAAGAAATTCTGGGAAGCCCAAACCGAAGCCACCGGATCCTGAGCCCCGTCGACACTCACCACGCCCGCCCTTTAACGGATGGCAACCCATTGAACCCCAACCTGAACGACGGCGCGCCTGAGAGCGCAAGTCGTTCGATCTGCCTGTCATGCAGGATTCCGGTACCAAGCCAGGGTATTGACCAACCCCTGGCGAAGCGCCATCTGCGGCCTGAAACCAAGCGCTTGCCGAATCCGACCGATATCGGAGACCGACTCACGGATATCGCCTGCCCGAGGCGGGTCGAAAAGCGGATCGATCTGCACCTTGGAGAGCCCGCCAATCATTTTCCACAGGTCGAGAATGCGGATGATCTCACCGGTGCCCACATTGAACACCCCGCCAGCTGCCGCCGCTTCGGTAGCGGCCAGCAGATTGGCCCGGACCACATCCTTGACGTAAATAAAATCCCGGGACTGGAGGCCGTCACCATAAATGGTGGGTGCTTCGCCGGCAGTCGCCTTCTTCATGAATATGGAGATCACCCCGGAATAGGGTGACGACGGATCCTGTCGGGGGCCGAACACATTGAAATATCTCAGGCAGACCGTTTCCAGCCCATACAATCCAGCGAAAACCGAGGCGTAAAACTCGCCGGCGAGCTTTTGTACCGCATATGGGCTCAGAGGCTTGGGCGCCATGTCTTCGGTTTTGGGCATACGGGGATCGTCGCCGTAGACCGCACTGGAACTGGCCATGACCACCCGCCGCACGCCATTTCGCCGGGAGGCGTCCAGCACCCGAACCGTTCCCAGGTCGTTGACCTCGCATGAATGGGAAGGGTCCTGGACGGATTGGGAGACCGACACCACCGCTGCCTGGTGAAACACCACGTCACACCCCTTGACCACCCGGTTCAACAATCCGTCGTCCCGAATATCCCCCTCGACGAAATCGATCCGGTCTCCTAAATGATCGATGTTGTGGCGGTGGCCGGTGGAAAGATTGTCCAGCACCGTCACCCGACATCCGATGGCCGCCAGTTCATCAACCAGGTGGGAGCCGATAAAACCGGTCCCTCCTGTTACCAGCGCACGACTGATTTTTCCCATTTAAAGCGATCCTTTCATTGGCAGGCTGTCACCCGAAAGAAGGCGCTTGCCATGATCCCGGCCCTTAGGTTAAGAAGAAAAGCAAACGATTCAGCGGTTAAGGGTCAACCGACAACCCAAGCCACAGTGAGGATCAACGGTAAATACCGACCCGGCAAACGATCACCTACCGGGCCAACACACGCTGCGATTCGCGGTTTCATCTCAACACCGGCCTCAACCCATTGCCATGCAGCCACGCAAACCCATCGTCTGCCGAAAATGCCGGTTTTACTACATCACCTGGGACACTCGCCGGCCCCACGGTTGCCGGGCCATGAGTTTCAAGAGCCGGCGCCCCCCCAGTCTCGTCGTCCGCCAGAGCTCGGGGCAGGATTGCCTACACTATACCCCCAAAGATGAAACGGACGGTAACCAACCCTGATGGAGCTACTGCATAAATGCCAGGCGGCCTTAAAAGGATGAACATCGAACGTCTTCCGGGGAGCGGGTTTTGTTCACTGCACGCCCCAGCGACGAGAGATGAAGCCTGACGCAAATATCGGACCTTTTTGCGAGATTGCCTGAGCTGGGCGATGATGCCACAAGACGATGCCAAAAGCAACGGATGCCGAACCATCGATGCCCACGCTGACTTGCTTGACGAAGTACGTGTTTGGTCTTAGATTTTACCTGGCCTATCGATGCGACCACACCCATGGATGAGGGTTCCCATGACCACGTCACACATTCAACTCAAACTGTTCGCCGCCCTGGCCCACCTGTCGCCCGAGAATTCCGACCGTGTGCCCATTCAAGCGGGCATCACCGTCAAAGAGATGCTGGACCAGCTGGCCATACCTACGGTCAAGGCCCATCTAATCTTCATCAATGGTATCAAGCGAAGTCTTGAAACCCGGTTGAGCGGCGGCGAACGCGTGGGAATCTTCCCGCCGGTGG
Organism: Desulfosarcina sp.; assembly: GCF_055467485.1. Classification (NCBI taxonomy): domain Bacteria; kingdom Pseudomonadati; phylum Thermodesulfobacteriota; class Desulfobacteria; order Desulfobacterales; family Desulfosarcinaceae; genus Desulfosarcina; species Desulfosarcina sp. Next base: position 54,537 of record NZ_JBUOIV010000033.1, read on the forward strand.
CTGGCGGGTAATCCATGGAAAATACGCTCGATCGCCGTCTCGACGCACTGGCCCGGAAATCCGCGCTGGCCGATGGCACCCCCTGCCGGACAATTGGGGCAGCCGAAGTGATCCGCCTGTCAGAAGAGGCCGGCGTCTCAGGGCGGAGGGTTGAATTGGCCGCCTTGAGACAGCACATCCTTCCGGACCGTTACCTTCGCAACATGAAAACCCTTTCCGAATCCGATCAGATCAGGCTGCTCGAATCAACCGTCTGCATCGTGGGATTGGGAGGGTTGGGGGGAACGGTGACGGAGACATTGGCCCGCATGGGAATCGGGCGGTTTTGCCTGGTCGACGGGGACGTGTTTGAAGCCCATAACCTCAACCGCCAGCTTCTCAGCGCCGTCGACCGCATCGGCATGCCGAAAGTGGATGCCGCGGTCATGCACGTCAGGAGGATCAACCCAGGCCTTGAGGTGACTGCCGACGCCACCTTCCTGACTCCCGAAAATGCGCACTCACTGCTGGGTTCATGCGACCTCGTGGTGGACTGCCTGGATAACATCCACTCCCGGTTCACCCTCCAGGCCGCGGCCAAGCATGCCGGCATTCCCATGGTATCCGCTGCCGTCGCCGGCATTTCCGGACACGTGACCACCATCTTTCCCGAAGACAATGGGCTCGAAACCATTTACGGGCCCGAAGACCAGCTCAAGATGACCAAGGGCGCTGAAACCCGCTTGGGCTGCCTCTCACCGGGGGTCAATCTGATCGCCTCCCTGGAGTGCAACGAGGTGCTCAACGTGCTGCTTCAAAAGGATCACACCCTCAAGAACAAATTACTGGTTGTCGATCTGGCCGATTACACCGTTGAGACCCTCCGGCTTTCCTGAACCGCCGCCGTTAGCCCTTACCGCCGTTGCCTGTTTATCGACCCGCAACAGCAAGCGCATCTCTCGACGCTTGTCGGATCGAATCTGAAATACCGGGCATCTTTGCGGCCGGAAGGCCGTGATTGATCCTTTCTCGAAAAAAAAAGTCGAAAAAATATTTTAGTTTAACAAATAGGTGCCGAATACCTGAGCAACATCTATCCAAGGAGGTCGCCATGGGCATCGGAAAAAAAATCATCCTCGTCTCTCTTGCCGGAACCATTCTTCTGGGAATCGTTGCCTTGATTCTCTCTGTCAACTCGCTTCAGAAGCGGGGCGACGCAGAGGCGGCATTTGCCCGCTCCATGATGATGGAGGAAAAAAAGGGCAAACTCCAGGACCTGATCAAGAGCACCTACGCGGTCATCCAGGCCCACTACGACTATGCCCACGATCCCGAAAAAGTCGCCGCCACCTATCGTTCGCAGCTAAAAAGCATCGTGGATGTGGCCTACAAAACCGTCGAGCAGGTCCACTCCCGCGACGACCTCACCGAAGCCGAAAAAATGCACCTGGCCGCAGAACTCGTCGGCGCCATGCGCTACAATGATTCGGACTACCTGTGGATCAACGACATGGGGCCCAAGATGGTCTTGCACCCCATCAAGCCGGCGTTGAATGGCAAGGACCTGTCCGATTTCAAGGACCCCGAAGGGAAAAAGCTATTTGTCGAAATGGTTAATGTCTGCCGCCAGGACGGTGAGGGCACGGTGGACTATCTGTGGCCCAAACCGGGTCATGACCAGCCCGTGGCAAAGCTATCCTACGTCAAGCTGTTCAAACCGTGGAACTGGGTCATCGGCACCGGCGTCTATCTGGAAGCGGCCGAACAGCGGTTCATGGAAGACGCCAAAAAGGCCGTCGCCCAGCTGCGTTACGGCTCCAAAGGCCAGGACTATTTCTGGATCAACGACATGGGGCCCAAGATGATCATGCACCCCATCAAGCCTGAACTGGACGGCAAGGACCTGTCCGGCAGCCAGGATCCCAACGGGAAAAAAGCTCTTCGTCGAGATGGTCGATGTCTGCCGGGACAAGGGTGAAGGGTTTGTCGACTACATGTGGCCCATGCCCGGTCACGACGCCCCGGTCCCCAAGCTCTCCTACGTCAGGCTTTTCGAGCCCTGGGGCTGGATCGTCGGCACAGGCATTTATCTGGACGATGTCGACCAGGCGGTCACATCCAAGCAAGCCGAGATCAAGGCGGCTGTTTCAACTCAGAGGAACGGCCTGATCGGGTCGATCCTGGTGCTGCTCGCCTTGACCGCCGGAGGCGTGGCCTTCGTCAGTCGACGCATCACGCGTCCCATCGTCACTGCCAGTGAGATGCTCAAGGACATCGCCCAGGGCGAAGGCGACCTGACCCGTCGTCTGGAAGTTGCAAGCAACGATGAAGTGGGCGAGATGGCCAAATGGTTCAATGTGTTTGTCGAAAACGTCCAGCGCATCATCGGGTCGGTAGCGGAAAACGCGCGCCGGGTGAATGACGCCTCCGCCGAACTGAACGCCATATCGGACCAGATGTCTTCGGGCGCCGGCCAGACGTCGGAAAAAGCCAACACGGTTGCCGCCGCCTCCGAAGAGATGAGCACCAACATGAACAGCGTGGCCGCCGCCATGGAAGAGGCCGCCACCAATGTGGGCATGGTGGCCACAGCTGCCGAAGAGATGACGGCCACGATCAAAGAGATTGCCCAGAACACGGAAAAGGCCCGTGGGATCACCGGTGACGCCGTCAGTCAGGCAAGCAACGCCTCCTCACAGGTGGCTGAACTGGGTACGGCTGCCCAGGAAATCGGCAAAGTCGTCGAAACCATCACCGAAATCTCCGAACAGGTAAACCTGCTGGCATTGAATGCCACCATCGAGGCAGCCCGGGCCGGTGACGCAGGCAAAGGCTTTGCTGTGGTGGCCAACGAAATCAAGGACCTGGCCCGCCAGACGGCCTCGGCCACCGGAGAGATCAAAACCAGGGTTGAAGGGATCCAGAATTCAACCGATGGCACCGTCACGGAGATCGGCAACATTACGCGGGTGGTCAATGAAGTCAACGAGATCGTCGCCACCATTGCGACTGCCGTGGAAGAGCAAAGTGTCACCACCAACGAAATTGCCGGCAATGTGGCCCAGGCAGCTCAGGGCATCGATGAAGTCAACGAAAACGTGGCCCAAAGCTCAACCGTCTCAGCTGAAATTTCGCACGATATCGCGGAAGTGACCCTGGCGGCCAGCGAAATTTCCAACAGCAGCGCGCAGATCAGCATGAGTGCGGAATCGCTCAATGGGCTGGCACGGCAACTCAACGAAATGGTGGGACGATTCAAGGTATAGCGACCACAGCGCCATTGGAAGGTACCCAAAGCCGGGGCGGAGCAGTATTCCGCCCCGGCTTTTTTTGACAATAGAGACCCTTTATCGCATCCAGGTAACAGCGAAGGAGTTCCCATCATGCCCCGCAGGCATCGGTCGTGTGGGCCTTTTCAGTGGTTTTTTATGGGCTTGTTTTTCGCAAGATGCGCGTAACCAATTGGTTGGGCAGCCACGTTTTCCGCCACCACGTCAGCAAACGGTCGATCCTGGCGTTTGACAACATTTCCCTGTCTAAGCTACTCTCGACTAATCTGAAAGCAACCGGCAAATAGTCTTTTGGCAAGCAACAATACTCCCAAATAAAACAGACGGCGGACACGCCTTGAAAAAGCGGGGCCCGTGCATGAAAGGCTAATTGCCCAGATGGCGGCAACCCGATTCGATAGTTGGCTGATACTGGTCTTTATCTCCCGCATCGCACTGTATGCGAACTTCATGGTATACGCTGCCTGCGTACCGATCCTTCTCGACAAATGGAATATGTCTGCCACCCAGGCCGGGAGCATCTCGTCTGCCTTCATGTTTGGCTACGCCGCGTCCCTGTTCGTTTCAGCCTGGCTATCGGATCATTTTGGGGCAAAGCGATTGTTTCTCCTCTCGGCTTTTCTCAGCGCATTCTCGGCCCTGCTGTTCGGTTTTTTTGCCCATTCCTACCTGTCGGGGTTAATACTGTATGGTCTTGCCGCGACCACCCAGGGGGGGCTGTATACGCCCGCGATCATGCTCTTCTCGGAACGCTACGACAGGTCGAGACGCGGCACCGCGATCGGATATCTGATTGCAAGCACCTCCGTGGGATACGCGTTTTCACTGGTTGTGTCGGGGCTGTGCCTTTCCTGGGGAGGATACCGGGCCGCTTTCATCGTTACCGGGTGCCTGCCTTCAGTCGGCCTTGTCTCTTCTTGGTATGCGTTGAGAAAAACCCACAATCACCGCCATCCACGTACCGAGCGCATTGGCGTATCGACTGTTTTGCAGCGCAATCGCAACGCGCGCCTGTTGATCGCTGGATATACATGCCACTGCTGGGAGTTGTTGGGCATGTGGTCATGGACCCCGGCTTTCTTT